>MNXL01000040.1:0-11043 GCA_001871755.1 Anaerolineae bacterium CG2_30_64_16 | reverse complement strand
CGCCAGTGGCGACATCGCCGGCCGCGGAGGCAACCATGACCCAAACACCCCCGGCAACCGGCCAGGCGACCGCTGTCATGCCCACTCCCCGGCCGAAGGTGGGTCCGTTGACCGGTACGACACTGGAAGCCCAGGCACGGCTGGACCTGGCCGGCCGGCTGGGCGTGCTCCCTGCTGAGATCAAGGTCGTTTCCATCCAGAAAACCGAAATGCCGACCGGGTCGTTGGGGTGTGGGGGCACGGGCGATGAGGCAAACCCCGGCATCATCATCGGCGACGAGATCACGTTGCAGGCCGGTGGGCTGGAATACACCTATCGCAGCGACGGCCAGCGGCTGGTCCCGTGTTCGCCCGCGGCGTTCCCCGGCGGCCGCGGGCCGATGTGGGCGGCCGGCAGCGGTCCCGCTCAACTCCAGGCGCAAGACCGGACTGTGACCGACCTATCCAAGAAGCTCGGGATCGCCAAGAACGCGGTGAGTGTGGTCGAGGTCGAGAGTGTGGAGTGGCCCGACGCCAGCCTGGGATGCCCGCAGCCAGGCGCCATGTATGCCCAGGTCATCACGCCGGGCTTTCGCATCGTGCTGGAAGCGAACGGCCGGCGCTACGAGTATCACACCGGCGAATCCGCGGTCACGCTGTGCGCGGTCCAGCCGCTGCCGACGGTCAATGAGTGAGTTGCCCCAGAGTACTGCATACTCCATACTGCATAAGTAACTGCCTAACCTGCCATCCCGATGTAAGCGCCCCACAATGTCATTAAGATAAGGGAACTAGCCCAGACCTGACAGGTTGTCGGGGTCACTTTTCAGCATACATCCACATCTGATGAGACCGAATCCGGCTTGCAACGCTACTTCGGGAAACCTGTCAGGTCTTAACTTAATGACATTGAAGCGCCCCAACCAAGGAATGGGACGCGGACGAGCGCGAACGACGCGGATTGCTTCGTTTTCGTCTCTGTCTGTGTCCCGCGGGACATGAGGGACTGCCCTGAAAACCGCACCTACCCCCCGACCCCCTCCCTGCGAGGGAAGGGGGAGTACGGATACCCCCTCTCCTCGTAGGAGAGGGGGCAGGGGGTGAGGTTGTCATCCACCGTGGGCAGATACGGCAAGATAATCTTGACCCCGTGCAATTCTTCGATCAGGTCTTCGGCGAAACGCCGCGCCCCGTAGAGTAAGGCTTCCAAGAGGATGACCTACGGTCTCGCCACGCAATACGCCCCACGCTCCACGCTCCACGCCCCTACCTCCACACCTGCGGCACAAACCACCTGCCCGCTACCACCTCCAGCGAACCAAACGCGGACGCGCTGCCGCTAAGCGCGACCAGCGAGACCGGCCCGACCCCGCTCCGCACCGTCAGCCAGGTCGCGGCGACGCCCCCGTTCGTCGCTGCCTCTGCCGGATCTAGAAGCCCCCGGTTGGCGCCAAAACGCACCACGACACCATCGGCCACTCGATTGCCGTACGCATCCACCGCGGTCGCGGTGAGCCTGGCCCGGCCGCCCACGGGGATCTGCGTAGGCTCGACCGCCAGGGTCAGGGATGCCGGCGGGCCGGCCAGGATCGCCACATCTGTCGTGGCGGACAGGTTCGGGGCCACGGCCGCGCGCACGTGCGCCGTGCCGGCCGTCTGGTCGGACACCAGGTCAGCCAGAGCCACGCCGTTGGCTGTCGTCGCGACCAGATCCGCCGCGGCGCCCGCGAGCGCCGCGGCCTGGGTGGTTGCCGGACGCAGCGCGCCCAGATCGGTGGTCAGGGTCACGGCCGTGCCGTCAGCCACCGCGTTGCCGAAACTGTCCTCAACCCGAACGTTGAGCCGGGCCGCCGCGCCGCCGACCGCGATCTGCGCCGGGTTGGCCGCGATGTTGGCGATGCGGGCCGGCGCGGCCGGCCGGATGCGCACCTGCACATATCCCTGTGCGCCGCCGGCCGCGGTCACCGTGACAAAGCTGGTCCCCGCTACCAACTCGCCCACCAGGTTCACCGCACCGAGTCCGTTTGTCGTAGCCGTCCACGCCGGGCTCACGATCCCCAGCGACGCCGCAAAATCCAGCCGCGTGCCATCTGTCACCCGATTGCCGTACGCGTCGGTTGCGATCGCGGCCACCGTCGCGGTCTGGTTGTGGCCCGCGGTCAACTGGGATGGGGTGGCCGTCATCGCGACCGCGGCTGCCAGGCCAGGCAGAACGGTGACCATCGTCTCGCCGGCCGCGGCGCCGGCTTGTGCGGTCACCCGCGCGGGGCCGGGGACGATCCCCGGCGAAAGTAACACGCTGGCCAGCCCGCCGATTGTGGTGGTGTCCGCCGCGGCGAGGGCCCCGCGGTCCGTGGCAAAGTGCACCGGTGTGCCGTCGGCTACCAGCGCGCCCATGCCGTCGAACACGGTGGCGGTGATCGTAGCTGGCGCGCCCGCGACGACAATCGCGGCCGGGGTCGCGGTCAGCGTGATGCTGAAGGGCTGGCCCGCGCCCACGATCTCGACTGGGACCACGCCGGTGATCGCGGCGGTCGTCGCCTGCACCTGCGCCGTGCCGCTGACCACGCCGGAGGTGAGGACGGTCGTGGCAATGCCGGCCGTCGTGGGCGCAACCAGGGGGTCCAGGCGCCCCAGTGTCGTCGTGAACAGGACCGGTGTGCCAGCCAGCACCGCGTTGCCGCCTTCGTCCCGCACCGTAACGGTGATCGTGGCCTGCGCGCCGCCGCTGGGGATGCGGGCCGGCGCAGCCTGAAGCGTCAGGGTCGCGGGGATGCCGGAGGTGACGGATACCGGCAGGGTCGCGCTGACGCTGCCGAGGGTCGCGGTGATGCGGGCCGTGCCCATCATCATGGGGACTGTGAAGCGAGCTGTCGCTCGACCCGCGCTGTCTACCGTAACCAGCGTCGGGGTGATCGCGCCGGCGCTGGCCGTGAGCGCGACCCGAGCGCCTCGGCCCGCGGGCTCGTTCGAAGGCGCGGAGGCCAGGATTTGCATATAGATCGTGGTGTCAGCGCCGACCGGCACGCCGGCCGGCGCTGCTTCAACGTTAATCCGTAGGCCCGCGACCGCCTCGGCAAGCGCGGCCCGGGCGTTGAGCCGGCCCCAGCCGGTGTACCGATCCCAGCCGGCCGCGTCGATGTCATCGGCCGTGCGCCGGATCAGCTCCCGCACGTCCGCCTGGCCCAGGTCGGGGCGCAGGCCGCGCACCAGGGCCGCCACGCCCGCCACGTGCGGGCTGGCGAATGAAGTGCCGTTGCCGGTGTTGTTGTAGAGGCCGTAACTGTGCGTGCCCGCCATCAACGTCGAGACGATTCCGGTCCCGGGCGCGACCAGATCCAGCCGGTCGCCGTAGTTAGAAAAGGAAGCCCGCAGGTCCGCTGGCGTGCTGGCCCCCACGGCCAGAACATCGACGAAAGCGGCCGGGTAGGAGATCGTGCTGTACGACTGATTGCCGCTGGCCCCCACCACCACGACCCCGGCCACCTGCGCGCTTGCCACAGCCCGGCGCATCTGTTCCACATCGGCCGGGTTGGCGTTTTGGGGCAGGGTCAGGCTCAGGTTGATCACCGCCGCGCCGTTTTGCGCCGCGTAGTCGATCGCCTCGGCGATGTTGAAGGGATAGCCCAGGCCGTAGTCGTCCAGCACCCGCAACGCCATCAGGCTGGCCTGCCGCGCCATACCGGCCACCCCTTCGTAACGACCGTAGATGAAGTTGTTCGTCGTCGCGGCCGCGATGCCGGCCACCGCCGTGCCGTGGCCGTTGCCGTCGAGGGGGTCGTTGTCGCGGGCCGCGAAGTCGTAGCCCCGGCAGTCGTCCACGTAGCCGTTGCCGTCGTCGTCCGCGCCGTTGAACGCGAGCGGATCGGCGCAGGTGCGGCCGCCGGTGGCAGGATCTATGCCGCTTTCGCCGGGATTGAACCACGTGCGGTCACGCAGGTCCCACTGCAGATAGTTGACGCCGGTATCCACCACCGCGATGACGACGCTGGGGTCGGACCAGGCCAGGTCCCACGCGGCCGGCCCCGAGACCCTGGCCATGCCCCACTGTTGAGGATAGTATTCGTCCAGGGGCACATCGGCGATGCTCACGGACTTGCGGTATGCGGTGACGAAGTCCACGCCGGGCTGGGCGGCCAGGAGCTGCGCGGCGTGCGCCTCCTGACCGGCCGGCACGCGCACCAGCGCCAGTCCCAGTCGCGACAGCCAGCGGTCGAGGGCCGCGCCGCCCCGCGCGGCCAGCTCGCGCACGCTGGATTCTGCTGCGCCGGGTGGCACGGCCAGCACCAGTCTGCCCACCTGGGGGGCCGCTTCCACGGCGCGTGCGTCCGCGGCGAGCGCGTCCGCGGCGGGCGCCAGGGGCGCGGCAACGACCCGCAGTGCGAGCAAGCCACCCACCAACAGGCTCACCGCCAGAGCCAGGCTCAGGGCCAGGCGGTGGTGGGGAGATGTCATGCATCACCTCGAAAAGCCATTCGGTTTTGTCGCGGAACACTACAGCCTGAAACGCTGTATACTGAACGGAAATCAAATGAGTGCATTGAATTCAGGCGGAACAAGCGTGAACTTGGCCTAGAGTTTGCACGCAATCCATTTCCGATCAGTATAGCTTGCACGGGATCTTTTCATAGGCTGCATTGCCATTATGATCTCAAGTTTTCCAGAATCTTGTCAATGATATAAGCCAGGGGGGGAGCCTCTGTAACAGTAATTCCGATGGGGGTGTGTTTGTGTTCTGCTTGTGATGGCGGCGGGTGATGGATTGCGTTATCGTAGCGGAAAATCAGTGCGCCATGCACGTCTTGGTAGTGATAGGCATACATAACCCTGGGTTCAGCCAGAGTCATGTCAACAAACTCGCGAAAATGCAGCTCGGAATCATCTTCAAATAGAAGCCGGCCGGTAATCAAGCCGCGCAACATGGATCGCTGGTCAACCTGAAAGCTTGTCAATCCGGTCTGGCTGGCGGCTATTACAGCGTTCAGAACGGCAATGATCTCGCGAGCATATTCAGGAAAGTCGGTAGTGCGCACCTTCCAACTCCCCTAGTTCAGCACTTAACCCCTCTAGCAGTTTAGCCTCGCCGGCCCACTCGACGTATTCCAGGTCACCGCCAGCCAGGTCCTCGGCAGCCATCGTGCGCAGGAAATAGGCCGTGGTCACGCGGTAGCGTTGTTCGTACTCCCTCAAACGGCGCCTGGTCCGCTCGATGCTCGCGCGCAGGCGTGCCTTGTAGATGTCCAGAGCATGCAGCACTGTCTGGGCGCTCTGCTGGTTTGATAGCTCGATCACCATTTGGACGCTCATAATGCTCCTCCCTTGACATGGGTATCGGTTGTCAGTCGAATCGTACCACAAACGGGCCTCGCGTGCAATATGGCGGGGCCGGCCCCTGATGTATGGCAAGGGCGAGTTGGTCGTTCGTCGTTGGGGGTTGGACGTTTGTCGCCCGCACGCGCAGGGGCCGGCGCGACGCCGTTGTCGCACCGGCCCCTGTCTCATTGCTGTAGGGACGATCCCTCGCGGTCGCCCGCTCGCGGTTGTCCGCTTGCGATTGTCCCACACAGAGCAGGCGCAAGGCCTGTCCCTACTCACTTACGGCACGCCGTAAGTCACCGTCAGATACGGCGCCTTTGTCGCGTCCCAGTGCTCACTGCTGGCAAAGCGGAACTTGGCGAAGTGCGCGCCGTTCACGGCCCGGAATAGCAGACCGTTGTTCGTGCCAGGATCAGCCACCCATTCAGCCACCAGAGCGGTCACGTCCAACGCCACCCAACTGCCGGCATCGGCGCCACTGATCGTCACGGTGTCGAGGGCCGGCTCGGCGTAGTCGCCGCCGGGCATCGCCCAAGGCGTATTCCAGGTGGCCGTCCCTTCCGACCACGGCCGGTTCACGCCATAGGCCTTGAGGTCATGCGTCGCGCCGGTGCTGCCAAAGGCGTCCACGTAGAGGCGCACCGTGGCAGACTCGACCGGATAGAACGGGGCGATGCTGCTGACGTCAAACTGGGCCACCGACCGCAGAGTGTCGTTTGCCCCCGCATACAGGAAGGACCAGCCGCCGAAGTTCGTGGTCCCCTCACCCTTGCTGAGGAATGTATCTTGGGTGGCGGCAAGCTCGAGGGTCTCGGAACCGGTGGTGATATTGTGTAGCCGCACAGGGATCTCCAACGCGGCCGGCGCACCGACCGGGCCCGCCAGGATCAGACCTTCGGCGGCCTCGCCCGGCAGCAATGCCTTGCTCCAGTGCACGTTGAAGTTGATGGCCGCGTTGGGCTGGAAGGGGCCGCCCGGCAGATCGGTCACGGTCATGTCGTAGCCCTGGATGGCGTTGATCGTGATGTCGAACGTCGTCGGTGCGGCGTTCCAGCCGTGGACCGCGGCTGCGTAGTCGCCGTCGGGCGGGAAGGTCACGCTGACGAATTCATCCGCGGTCGGAGTCGTCGAGGAGCCGATCACCTCGCTGCCGAAGTCGAACTGGCCATCCCCGTTGAAGTCATAAAGCAGGAACAGGTCGATGTCACCGGCGGTCGCGGTCGTGGATACGTCCAGGCGGGCGCCGTGCGCGATGGTGATCGGGAACAGATAGCTGGCCGTACTCGGGTCGTCCGGATCGTCCTGGATCTGCGGGTTATCCGCGATGGTCTCAGGCACGCCCAGACCGAAGGCATCCGCCTGCAAGCCGGCCAACGGCAGCGACGACTGGATCGTCACCGGGAAGCTGCCCGATGTGGCGGCGCCCACGAACAGATCCACCGCCGCCGGGTCGGCGCTGATCGTGCCCACCTGACCCTGGAATCGCTCCTCCGGCTCGCTGCCGTCGTACAGCACGTTGTGGAGCGCAATCAGGTTGAGACCCGGCTGCGCAGGCGCGGCCACGATCTCCCGCGGGCCGCCGGTGGCGGTTTCGTTCAGCCACTTGCCGGAGCCCATGTAGAGGAGCGAACTGCCACCCACCGGGTACAGGCTGTACGGGCCATAGGCGGCTTCGATCCCTGGGAACAAGCCGAACGGCCAGTCACAACCCAGGCCGTTGCTGAAGCAGTCCGCAGTCGGCCCCATCACGATCGTGTCGATATCGGTGACCGCGCCGGTCCAGCGGTTGTCGATCAGGAAGTTGGCGCCTGGCGCGGTATCGTCCGGCACATCGACATAGTAGAAGCGCCAATCACCCGCCTCGGCGCGCCAGGACCAGTCGAAGTAGCCGTAGACCTGGCCGTTGTCGTAGGCGGTCGGGGACTCAGGCGGGCCGCCGAACAGGAAGTCAGTGCTGAACGCCGCCACGTTAGCCACCACCGGGATGCTCGCCACGTTCGTGCCGTCGTCCAGGCGGATCGCCGCGTTGTACAGGCCGACGTTCGCCAGGGCCGGCGCCGCCATCGTCGCGTCGAAGGTCGCGACGCCACCGGCCGGCACGGTCACCGCTGCGTCGGTGGTCAGCCACGGCATGTCCATCATCCGGTAGAATTTGACCTGCAGTTTGAGGTGGGTTACCGGGACCAACCCGGAGGACGTGCGATGCTGCAACGCGACGAAGAGGCCGTCGTGCATGCGCGCCAGCGGTTGCTTGACCCGCTGCTGGAGCGCCGTGCCTGAGTCGTAGCCGTAGCCGAAGCGCATGAACTCACCGGCCTGGATCTCGCATTCGGCGGCGGCATAGTCCGGCGCACCGCTCACGATCGGACAGTTGACCGCGCCATTGCCGTCTTTGTCTTCCCACAGCCTGCCGTCACCATTGAGATCGGTCCAGTCCAGGGGCGCCAGGCGCCAGCGCGAGTTGTAGCTGTAGTTGCCATCCGGGTCGAACTCCTCGAACGGGAAGACCGCCTTGGCTTCCATCAGGTCGGCGCCGGCCGGGACGATCTGGGTGAAATCGAAGAGGTAGTCCGGCACGTAGAAGTTCGCCGTCTCCTGGGAGCTGTCGAGCGTGGTGAAATCGAACTCCTTGGCGCCGATCTCGACCAGCCACTCGTCGCTGATGTTCACGGTGACGTCCGCCGCGCCGGGATTGTAGACGGTGAAGGTCTTGACGCTCGTCTGCCCTGGATGCATGATGTGAGCGAAGGCGTCATACTCGACCCCGCGGAAATCGCCGAAGGTCCAGTTGTCGGGCAGGGCGTAGACGCCGTCCAGCCCGGCCGCGATCTTCACCGCGCGTTCGGCGTTGACCGTGCCCGCGCCCTCGGTAAAGCCATCGTTCTCGGCCGTGTCCGCGCCGGCCATCAGGAGCGCCCGCGCTTCCACATTGGTCGGCCAACGACCGTTCGCGTCCTTGAAAGCCTGGTAGGCCAGCGCCAGGTTGCCGGCCGCGATGGGGGCCGAGCGGCTGGTGCCACCCCAGTTCTCCCAGGCGTTCCAGCCATCCAGGGCTTCGGTCAGCGGCAGGTCACCGGCGCCCCAGGCGCCGTTCGCCAGCACGTTGACGCCGTTGTCACCCAGCGCACCCGGGCCGCGATTCGACCAGCTCTGGCTGTCGTTGTACTGAATCTGATCCATGGTCGCAATGCTATCGAAGCTCGCATCGCTACCATACGACGTGGAAGCGCCGACGCTGATGCCCAACGCCGGGCTGGGCGGGGCGATCGTGCCATAGCCGGCGCCGCCGTTGCCGGTGGAGAAGAGGATCGAAAGGTTCGGCGCGATGAAGCGTTGGATCGTGTCGAAGGAGCGCGAATCGTAGTCCCAGCCGTCGTTGTCGGTGCCCGAGAAGCCCCAACTGTTGCTGACGATCTGGATATCGTCGTCGGTGTCCGGGAGCCCATCGTAACCCAGCGCCGCGACGATGTAGGGTTCGTTGATATCGATCGAGACATACCAGTTGCCGTTGGCAACCAGCTTGACGTCCTTGCCGCCGCCCTGCACCATGCCGGTGCCCGGGGTGCCATCGCCCGCGGGCTTCCAGGGGGGCGCGCCGCCGTCGATCACGCCCTGCGCGGCCACCGCGGATGCGCACAACGTGCCGTGACCGCCGGCCGGTTCGAGCCAGTCCATGATGGTGAACGCCACCAGGTCACCCGGGCCGGCCACATCCGGGCCGATGCCCCACATCCAGTCCGCGATCGGCAGCGGGTTCACCCCGTCGCTGATCCAGTAGATGATGCCGCCGGAGAAATCGGCATAGCCATCTCCGTCCCAATCCTGGTAGATGGTCTCGTCACCCTTGAAGGCCGGCTTCTCATGGGTGAAGTCGTAGTCGGCGTCCAGGTCCACATAGACCGTGTCATAGACGCCCGCCTGGTGCTCGTCCACCACCAGCACCGCGGCCCGTTCATCGAAGTAGGCCTCGAGCACCGTGTCAGGGTGCGAGCCGAAGTGGTAGACGCCACTCTTGCTGGCGCCCGGCAGCCGATAGGTGTGTCCGGTCGGGTCGGTGCTGTGAATCGGCGCAAAGACCGCGCTGAAGGTGCCGTCGCCGAGGTCCGTCAGCTCAGCGCCCGAGCGGGTCGCGCGGGTGTCGGCGTAGTCCGGCGCCGCGCCGCTGAGGCCCTGGCCGCTGGCGATGAAATCGGTGCCCAGGTAGTAGTCGTAGGCCAGGTTCCACATCGAATAGGAGTCGAACATCTCCGGCCAGCCGTAATACGGCGAGGCCGGATCGGTGATGCGGGCCATGGTGCCCATCAGATCCGGGTGTGAAAAGTCGATGCCCGAGTCGTTGACCATCACCTTGACCCCGTCGCCGGTATAGCCCAGGTCCCAGGCGGCCTTGGACTTGTGCACGTCCAGCACGTCGAACCAATCGGCGATCCGGGCCTGGTCCGCGGCCGGCCGGACCACCGTGCTCTGGGCGCCCGCGGCGCGGCGTTCGGCCATCCTGGCGCGCAGCGCGTCGAGGTCGGTGTTGAAGCGCTTCGGCCCCAGGTCGGGGATGATGGGCAGGTCGGCCGGGTTCTTCATCTCCTGCACAGCCGCGACTTCGGGCAGGGCCGCCAGCTTGCCCACCTGCGCGGCCTTGATGCGACCGGCGTATGCCTGGGTGCCGTTGGGCATCACGTAGGGACGCACCAACAGGTTGTCAAGATAGCGACTCAAGTCGGCGCCGGCCCTGGCATAGACCAGGACGTCGAGGTCGTCGGTCAGCGCGGCCGCGGCTACCGCGGCCTTCAGCTTCGGATGGATCTTGCTGGCGAAGGCATCGGTGGCGGTGCGCACATCGCCCATCCTGGCCTCGGCAGTGGGGGCGGCGCCCGCAGGAACCAGGAACATCGGCACAGCCAGGGCAAGGATCAACAGAAACGCCATAATCCGGCCGCGCTTATGAGATTGAGGACTCATCTTTGTCACTCCTTTTATGAAGCTTCAAGAAACGGCTTTGTCGGGACAGACTGAATTGCGAGGAACGAATGGTGTAGGGTGATCACCTCCTCTCGACTACGACCAGGGACCGGCCGCGAAGTGCAGAAATAGCTCAAGACCGCCAATGCGAGTGGGAGACACTGCACGGATATTGCGTATCCTCTCAAAAAGGCGGGGACGAATCTGCTCAAGCCGAGTCCGTGACTCGGCGGGCGAGCGGCAGATCACGGACCCGCCTTGAGCTGCCCCGGACTATTGAGAGGCTACGATATTGCAGGTGTTGCAGCTATTATAGGATGAAGGGAGGGGGTTGTCAACTCATCGAGAAAGCACGCGGGCCGGGAAACGATCTTCCCGGCCCGCGGTGTGTCAGATGGTCGGTCGTGCGCGGTGACGAGTCGCCGCGCACGAATCGGTCACGTTAAGGTTCGCGGTAGGTCACCTGGACGTGCGGTCCGAACTCGGCGAACCAGTAGTCGCCGCTGCGCAACCGGTAGGTCGTGAACTTCTCCGTCCCTCCCAGCCGCAGGATCAACCCCTGGTTGGAGGCCGGATCAGCTACCCACTGCTGCACCAGCGATGTGATGTCCAGCTCGAGCCAGCCATCCACGTCCGCACTGCTGATCGCCACCGCACCCGCGGCCGGCTCCACGTAGTCGCCGCCCGCGGTCGTCCACGGCGTCTTCCAGGTGGCGGTGGCTGCATCCCACGGCATCGTCACTTCGTACGCCCGCAGCTCAGCCGCCTTGTCGGCGCCCGAGAACGCATCCA
>MNXL01000005.1 GCA_001871755.1 Anaerolineae bacterium CG2_30_64_16 | reverse complement strand
GTGCAGCGTTAGACAGGCACTCGAGCTATCTGCGATGGGCTCAATGTCATTAAGTTAAGACCTGACAGGTTTCCCGAAGTAGCGTTTCAAGCCGGATTCGGTCTCATCAGATGTGGATGTATGCTGAAAAGTGACCCCGACAACCTGTCAGGTCTGGGCTAGTTCCCTTATCTTAATGACATTGGCGATGGGCTTGATTGGCAGTGACCATGGAGTTGCACCTCGTTAGTGAGCGTCTGGTCCCATCCCCACCATGTCCGAACACGGTCGTCGTGTTGCCCTGGGTCACGCCCGCCAAACGGTTATTGACGTCCCAGGTCGACAAGTATTCCTTGCCGTCTGCCACCCGAAACGCGGCAGTTCCCCGGCAACTCCGAGTTGCCGGGGAACTGGTAAGATCGAGACACCACTACAACCCCAAATAGTGCTTCTTGATGTGCTCGCTGCGCGCCAGTTCCGCGCCACCGCCTTCCAGCACGATGCGGCCATTCTCCAGCACGTAGCCGCGGTCGGCCAGCTCCAACGCGTAGGTGGTGTTCTGCTCCACCAGCAACACGGCCAGCCCGCTCTCCCGCAGCAACTGCAACCGCTCGTAGATGCTATCGACCAGCTTCGGCGCCAGCCCGAGCGAGGGCTCGTCGAGCATCAGGAAGCGCGGCCGGGAGGCCAGCCCGCGGCCGATGGCGAGCATCTGCTTTTCGCCGCCGCTCAGCGTCCCCGCCAACTGGCCCTGGCGCTCCCTGAGCACCGGGAACATCGCATAGATCTCGTCCAGGACGCCGGTCTTCAGGCTCGCCCGGTTCCTGTACGCGCCCATCAACAGGTTGTCCGCTACGCTCATGTTGATGAACAGGCGGCCCCCTTCAGGCACATGCGCGATCCCCGCCTTCATCACCAGGTGCGGCGCCTTCCCCGCCAGCTCCTGCCCCTCGAACCGCACCGACCCCGAATGGGGGTGGACCAGCCCGGAGAGGGTTTTCAAGAGCGTGCTCTTGCCCGCGCCGTTGGGGCCGATGACCGTGACGACCTCCCCATCTCCGACGTGAAACGACACGTCGCGCAGGACGGGGATCTTCCCATACCCGGCGTTCAGGTCCGTGACTCGCATCGCCTCTTTCATCGCACAGCTCGCTTCCCCAGATAGGCCTCGATGACCTTCGGGTTGTCGCTGATCTCGGCCGGGGTGCCCTCGGCGATCACCTCACCGGCATCCAGGACGACGATCCGCTGGCACAACCCCATGACCATCTTCATCACGTGCTCGACCACGCACAACGTCACGCCCTTCTCCCGGTTGAGCCGGGTCAGGATGGCCATCAACCCGTCCAGTTCCGTCCCGGTGAGCCCCGCGCCCGCCTCGTCGAGGAGCAAGAGCTCGGGTTCGGTCGCCACAGCCCGCGCCAACTCCACCCGCCGCAGCAGCGCCAGACTCAGATCGCCGCACTTCTGCCGCCGGAAATCCTCCAGCTCGCAGAACGCGATCACCTCGTCCACCTTCGCCTGGATTTCCTTTTCGCCGTGGCGATTGTACGCGCCCACCCGCACCGTGTCCTCGACCGTCAAAATGCTGAACGCCTTGACCACCTGAAACGTGCGCGACATCCCCAGCTTGCAGATCTTGTGCGACAACATGCCGGTGATGTCGGTCCCTTTGAACAGGACCCGCCCGGCGTCCGGCGTATGCAGCCCGGTGATCGCGTTGAACAGCGTCGTCTTGCCCGCGCCGTTCGGCCCGATGAGCCCCACGATCGTGCCCGGCTCGAGCCTGACGCTCACATCGTTGACCGCGATCAGGTTGCCGAAGCGCTTGGTGAGACCGGAGATTTGTAGGATCGGTTCAGGCGGCATATCTCTCCCCCACAACGCGTGAAAGGAGCCAGTCGTAGGCTTTGCGGAACAAAGGCGCGATGCCCTGGGGCCGGAAGAGCGCGATCACGATCAGGACCACGGCGTAGATCGCCAGGTAGAGGCTCTCCAGCGAGCTGCCCAGGTTGGCCCGCATGAACTCGCGGCCGCTCACCAGGATGATGGCCGCCAGGAGCGGGCCGTAGACGATCCCCATGCCGCCGATGATCCCCAGGATGGCGACCTCGGTGCTCTGCGCGGTGTTGAAGAAGCTGGGATGGATGAAGCCGAACAGGCACGCATACACCGCGCCCGTGGCCCCCACGATGAACGCGTAGATCATGAGCGCCTTTAGCTTGCACGCGCGGGCATCCACGCCGATCACTTCCGCGGCATCCTCGCTCTCGCCCAACGCCAGCAGATAATAGCCCAGCTTGGAACGCGAGATGCGGTAGTTCACGAACAGGGCGATCAACAGCAACCCCAGCACGATGTAGTAGTAGGGCACGTAGGAGGCAAAACGCATGTGGTACCACGACGCCCGGTGGAACGGCAGGTAACGCTCGACCGGTCCGCCGACCTCGTCCCACATCAAGAAGGCCACCCGCAGCACCTCGACCAGGGCGGCCGAGGAGAGCGCGTACCACACCTCCTTCACGCCGAATCGAAAGAGGGGGTAGCCCACCAACGCGGCGAAACCGGCCGCGACCAGCCCGCCCAGGATCATCCCCAGCCACGGCGTGACATTCCAGCGGAGCAGCAAAGTGCCCGAGGTGAACGCGCCCAACCCCAAATAGGCCCAGGCCGCCAGATCGAGCTGCCCCGCCATGCCGCCGATGATGTTCCAGGCGGTCGCCAGCACGCCGTAGAACAACACCGTGGTGACCAGCACCATGTTGTACTGGTTCTTGCCGACGATCAGCGGCACGATCAGGGCGACGACCAACCCGACCAGCAACGGGAGCATTTTAATAGTGCGCTGTTTGGTGTTCACTATTTCCTCCCGAAAAGGCCTCTGGGGCGCAACCATAACACCAGGATGAAGATGAGGTAGACCGCCAGCAGGCGCGAGCGCGGATCCCACACCGACATGGCCAACGCCTCAGCCCCGCCTACGATCACGCCCGAGATCAGCAGCCCTGGCACCGAGCCCAGCCCGGCAAGGGCCAGCACGCACCAGCTCAGCAGCCCGAACCGCAACCCCATGGTCGGATCCACCTGCTGGAAGGTCATCAGCAGGCCGCCGGCCAGCGCGGTGAGCGCGGTCCCCAGCCCGAAGCTGAGCGCGTAGGTCTGCCGGTAGTTGACCCCGGCCAGCGATGCCGCATCCAGATCATCGGAGGCCGCGCGGATCGCCCGACCGGGCCAGGTCTTCATCAAGAAAAGATACACGAGGAAGATGGCAACCACACTGACCGCCGCGGCGATCAGCCGGGAGGTGAGGATATTGATCCCGCCGATCTGGATATTTCCCTGGATCATGGAGTAAGGCAACGCCCGCGGCTGCGCCTGCCAGATCATCTGCGCGATGGCGCGGAGCAAGATCGCCAGCCCGACCGTGACCGCAATCTGCGTCACATAGCGATAGCGCAAGGTGCGATCGATCAGGAGGTAATAGGTCAGCCAGCCGAATAGAAACAGCAGGGGGAAGGTGATGAGCGGCGTCGTCACGGCATCGAGCACCCAATACGCGCCCGCCGCGAACGTGAAGTACATCGAAAGCATCACGAATTCGCCGTGGGCGAAGTTGACCACGTTCATCACGCCAAACACGATGGATAATCCCAGGGCGATGAGCGCGTAGATGCACCCCATGAGCGCCCCGTTGAGGAGGTTCTGTATGATGTTTTCCACGCATCCCTCGCATCCAACCAGCGCCAAGGCAGCCAGAAGAAGACCCTGTTGAGCGTTGGAACGTTCTGGCGTTCCAACGCTCAACAGGGTTCAAATCAGATCCGTCAGGCTACCTGGTGGCATCGGGCCGGGGGAAGATCGCCTCCACCTCAGCATCCTCGAGCGGCCAGACGATGCGCGGCTCGCCTTTGATCACTTGCAGGACCACGGCCTTGGCATCGGGGTTGTCGCCCGTTGGCGTGAACGCGATGTGGTCCCCAGGGTAGGTCTCCACCGCCGGCCCGGAAGTCAGGTCGAGCTTCAAGAACGCCTGGCGCAGGTTGTCCGGGTTGAGCGGATCGGTGGGGAACATCTGACCCGAAAGCTCCAGCGCCTCCTTGAGCACCCATGCCGCGTAGTAGTTCATCCCTGCGGCCTCAGTGGGGATATGGCCGGTCTTGGCCTTGAAATCCGCCACGAACTTCTCGTTCTGCGGTGTTTTCTTGGCCGGGTTGTAGCTGAAGGTGTTGGCGTAGTACTCCGCGGTCTCGCCCAGCGCCTGGATCGATTCCGGATCGGTGTAGCCGGAAGCGCCCATGCCCACGATGAACTTGGGGATGTTGCCCGTCTCGCGGAAGGTCTTGGCGAACAGGATCGCATCAGTGAAGTAGGGGCAATGCACGACGAAATCGGCCTTGGCGGCCGCGATGTCCGCCACGATCGACGAAGCGTCAGTGATATCGTAGGGATACTCTTTTTGATAGACGATGGTCAGGCCGTTGTTCAGCGCCGCATCCATCGCGCCGGTCGCATTGCTGCGGCCAAAGGACGAGTCCTCGTTGAGGATCGCCACCTTGGTGAAGTCCAGGCCGGCTTTCTTGGCCGAGTCCACGACGAATTGGACCGCCGAGGCGCCGTGCTGGCTGGCCTTGGGCGCAGGCCGGAACAGGTATTGCCGGCCCGAGGTCGTCACGCTGTCCACCAACGCGTCCGCTACCAGGATCACCTTCTCGCGCTCGGTTACTTCCGACGCGGCGATGGTCATCCGGCTGATGTAGAGACCCAGGATCGCCACCGGATGGTGCTTGCTGATGATGCTCTCGGCGCCCAACTTGGCGCTGTCCGCGTTCTCGCCGGCATCCTCGGTTACCAGCTTGAGCTTGAGGCCGTTCAGCGATTTGATGCCGCCCGCCGCGTTGATGTGGTCTACGGCGATCTCGGTGCCGATTTTCGCCTCGGTGCCGAACACCGCATGTGCGCCAGTGAGCGGTTCGAGGCTGCCGATCACGATGCTTTCCGGCAGCTTAGGGGCGGCCGGCTGCGCAGGCGCCGACGGCGTCACGCACCCGCTCAAGGCCACCGTTAGCATCACTACGACGACAACCAAAGCACTCCAATTCTTGCCTTTCATTCTTTCCTCCTAACCTGGATGAGCCAGAACCAAACACACAAATGCCGCCAGAAGATTCTTGTTTGTTGTACAAGGATTTCACTGGTTAGGCCCTTGGATTTGTGAACCGACAACCACAGAAAGACTATCGCTTACCCGTTGGTGTTTGTTCTCACCTCCCTTCATAGAGCATCCAACACGTGAGAGAGAAACCAGGCTTGATGAATCCCGTTGAGGAGCATCGAGAAGATCGATGGTACGCGCCAGTGAATTGCCACGATCAGGTCAGGACCGACAGAGGTTGCGGGACGATTCGACCTCCGGCAGAACGTCAGGAAAAACCCGCCTGGTCACAGTTCAGTCGACAACCGTCAGAGGTGTGTTCCATACAATGGAACACGTTTTCACGTAATGTAAATGATATCACGCCTTGCGAGGATTGTCAAGCACTTTTCGCAACGGGAATCAGGTACAACGCACAAAGGTCTCCGTCACTCCTGCCCGGTGACCAACGCCATCAGTGTCATGCGCACGGGCACGCCGTTCGCCGCCTGCCGGAAGTAAGCCGCGCCCGCGTACGCGTCCACTTCGGTCGCGATCTCGTCGACCCGCGGCAGGGGGTGCATGATGGTGATGCCCGGCCTGGCGCGCCTGACCAGCGCCATATCGACCACGTACAACCCCTTCAGCCGCTCGTACTCCGCCGGATCGGCAAAGCGCTCCCGCTGGATGCGCGTCATGTAGAGCACGTCGCTGTGGGCCGCGGCCTCGGTCAGGTCGGCCGTCTCCACGATCTCGACCCCGCGACCCCGCAGCCCGGCCGTGATCTCGGCCGGCATGGCCAGCGCAGCGGGCGCGACGAAGTAGAAGCGCACCCCCTGGGTCGCTAACAGCGCGGACAGCGAGTGCACCGTGCGGCCGTTCTTCAGGTCGCCGGCCAGCGCCACCGTCAACCCCTTGACGCGGTCTCTTCCAAGCCCAGCCTGCCCTGAGCTTGTCGAAGGGTCGAAGGGGCCCTTCTCCTTGCGGATGGTGTACAGGTCGAGCAGCGCCTGGGTCGGGTGTTGCCCAGCCCCATCCCCGCCGTTGATCACCGGCACGCAGGCGCCCGCGGCCAATTCCGCCGCGCTGCCCACCACCGGGTGCCGGATCACCGCCACGTGCGCGTAGCCCTCGATCATCTTGCCGGTGTCGAACAACGTCTCCCCTTTGGCCGCGGAGCTGGATGTCTTCGCCTCGGCCACCGAGATCACCTGCCCGCCCAGTTGGAGCATGGCGGTCTCGAACGAGAGGCGCGTCCGGGTGGACGGTTCGTAGAACAGGGTCGCCAGCACCTTGCCGGCCATGTTCAGCAGCCGGCCGCCGGCCCGCATCACGCCCTCGAAACGCGCCGCGGTGTCCATGATCAGTTCGATCTCGTCCAGCGTGAACTGGTCCGCGCGCAAGATATCCTTGCCGAACAGTGTGGTTGCCATGAATCTCCCTCTTCTGTAATATACTGAGCGCGTGTCAGTTTTCGGCTTCGCTCAGTCACACTCGCGCACGCGGGTGTTCAGGCTGCTGGATTCCCGCTTGCGCGGGAATGACGCGCGTTGAAGTTTCAGCGTGCGTTTAGCATCGGTTCCGCGTCGGTGGCTCGGTCGCAGACCGGCCACAGCGGGCGAGAATTTGCCTCCATGACTTGGGGATGCTCGGGCCGGTCTGTAACCGAGCCCGTCAGGCGTACAGATGGCTCACGTCGGTGGGCAGGCACTACGCCCCCTGACCCCTGACCCCTGACTCCTGACTCCTGACCCCTGACTCCTGTCCCCTGACTCCTGTCCCCTGACCCCTACAAGTACAAATCGCTCACGTCGGTGGGCAAGAACTGCGCCCGCCCCGGTTGGGCCACCAGCCGGCCGTCCTCCACGATCACCGCGCCGCGCTGCATGGTGAGCACCGCCGCGCCGGTGACCTGGCGGCCCTCGTACAGGGTGTAGCCCGCGGCTGAGTGTTGCGTCGCCGCGGAGAGCGTGTGCCTGCGCGTCGGGTCCCAGATGACCAGGTCCGCGTCCGAGCCCACCGCCAACGTGCCCTTGCGCGGGTAGAGCCCGAACAGCCGGGCCGGGGTCTCGCTCATCACCTGCACCAGCCGCGGCAGGCTGATCTTGCCGCCGTTGACGCCGGCATGGTACATGACGGTCAGCATGGTCTCGATCTGCGGCGAGCCGTACGCGGCCTCGAAGAAGTCATCGGTGGCCTTCTTGGCCTTGGGCGCGTGGTCGCTGGCCACGGTGACCAACGTGCCGTCGGCCAGGCCCTGCCAGAGCGCCGCGTTGTCCGCGGGCGTGCGCAGTGGCGGCCCGATCTTGGCCAGCGGCCCGACCCGGGCGGTGGTCTCCTCGGTCAGGGTCAGGTACTGCGGGCAGGTCTCACCGTACACCCGCCAGCCGTTGGCCTGCGCCCGGCGCAGCGGCTCCAGACATGCCGCGGCGCTGTTGTGCGGCACGTACAGCGGACACCCCATCACCCGCGCCAGTGACATGGCCCGGTTCAGCGCCTCAGCCTCCAGCAGATCTGGCCGCATGGCGGTGAAGGCCTCGACCGAAGATCGCCCCTCCCGCAGGAACTTGTCCTCCAGGTAGTCGGTTGCCAGGCCGTTCTCCGCGTGGACCGCCACCAGGCCGCGCTCGGCCGCGACCACGTCCATCAGGGCAGTCAGCCAGTAGTCGTCCGTCATCCACTTGAGCTTGGCGTAGGTCATAAAGACCTTGAACGAGGTGACCCCCATCTTGAACGCCGCGGGCACGTCCGCCAGTTGGTGTTCCACGTCGAACAGGCCGCCATGCAGCGCGAAGTCGAGCACGGAATGGGTCAACCCGTCGGCCCGGAATTTCTCCAACGTCTCCAGCAGCTTCATGCCGGGCCGCGCGTACGCGTAGTGGATCATGGTCGTCACGCCGCCGTGCGCGCCTGTCACCGAGATGCCGCCCAGGTCATCCAGGTAGACCGGGTGCGTGTGAACGTCGACCATGCCCGGCAGCACGTATTTTCCGGTGGCGTCGATGACGCGGTGGCCGCGACTGGCATCCAGATCGGCCGCGATCTCCACCACCTGTTCACCCTGGATGCCCAAATCGACGCGCGCGATGCCGGCGCCGGTCGCCAGCAGGCCGCCTTTGATGATAAGGTCCAGCTTGTCGCTCATGCAGTTGTCTCCTCCTACCTCCAACGGTATCCGTCCTGAAAATAGGCCCGTTCCGTCTGCTGTGGCCGGTCTCCGACCGAGCCACCTTGTCCCATGGTGGGCGGGCACGGTCAGGAGACCGGCCCGAGCGGTGAGGGATGTTTTCATTCGCCGTGGCGCCGCGCCCGGCATGAACGCTTATCTGAAAATGGACGTTCGCTGCCCGTTTTCATGCTTGGTGGTGAATGAAATTCATGGCAACTTCTCAATATGTAGGGGGCTAGTACAACTTGACGGAAGTTCGCCAATGGTTGTCACTGCGAGGAGCGTAGTTTGCGACGAAGCAGTCTCCTTCACCTGCGAGGGATTGCGGCAATCCCGATTGCTTCGGCGTAAACGGCACGCCTCGCAATGACAAACCAAGGTGGAACTTAGGCCATCATGTACTAGCGCTAGCCGCCTCTGTGCCCGCCCAGGGCGACCACGGAGGGGTTTTCCGAGTCACACCCGCGCACACGGGACGTCATTCCCGCGAAAGCGGGAACCAGGCTTCTGGATTCCCGCGTGCGCGGGAATGACGCGCTCGGCAATGTCGTTAAGTTAGCGTGCTGGAGTCGAGGCTTTAGCCGGAATTTGAACGCCTAAAGGCTCGACTCCGGCCTCAACTAAATGACATTGACGCGCTCGAAGGGCCACACACCCAGCGTTGAAACGCCGGGCTGATACACGCAAACCCGTTCAAAACGGGTTGTTTGCCAGTGCACTTCAGTGTACTTCGGGTGTCAGACATCGGTTTCAACCGGTGAACTTCTTCGGGTGTCAGACTTCGAGCACCCCTTCGAGCGCGGCGATGAACCGGGCATTTTGCTCCGGCGTGCCCACCGTGATGCGCAGACAGTGCGGCAGATCGTACGCGGTGCACGGCCGGACGATCACGCCCAGGCGGAGCAACGCCTCGAACACGTACGGTGCGGCCGGTCCGACGTCGAGCAACACGAAGTTGCCGTGGCTTTCCACATATTTGAGCCCCAACCGACTGAACTGCTCGTACAGATACGCAAGCCCGGCCCGGTTCATGGCCAGGGTGCGATGCAAAAACTCGTCGTCCTCCAACGCGGCCAGGCCCGCCACCTGCGCCAGCCGGTTGACCGGGAAGGACTCCTTGCCGGCGTTCATCGGGGCCAGCAGCTCGGGCTGAGCCACGCCGTAGCCCAGGCGGATGCCTGCGATGCCGTACCCTTTCGAGAAGGTGCGAAGCACGATGACGTTACGCCGGCCCTCCCGCACATAGCGCAGCGTGTCGGGATAGTCCTCAGCATCCACGAACTCGTAGTACGCCTCGTCGAAGACCACCAGCACGTGATCCGGCACCTGCGTCGTAAAGGCTTCCACTTCGTCCGCGGTGACGATCGTCCCGGTCGGGTTGTTGGGGTTGCAGACGAAGATCAGCCTGGTGCGGTCGGTGATCGCGGCCGCCATCGCGGCCAGGTCGAACCGGAAGTCTGCAGTCAGCGGTGTCTTGACCAGCTTGCCGCGCATGACATTCACGCTGATGTCGTACACCGGGAACGACGATCGGCTGACGATCACCTCGTCGTCGTCGTTCAGATATGCCACGCAAAGCTCCCGGATGATGCCGTCGGCGCCGTTGCCCACGGTGATCTGGTCGAACGCCACCCCCAGCCGCCCAGCGATCGCCTGGCGCAGGGTGTAGCTCTGCGCGTCCGGGTAGAGGTTCAGTTCGGGCAACGCGGCCGCCAGCGCGGCGAGCACCTTGGGGGACGCGCCCAGCGGGTTCTCGTTGGACGCCAGTTTGATCACATCGGTGAGGCCGTACTCGCGCTTGACCTCCTCGATCGGCTTGCCGGGCACGTAGGGCCTGATGGCGCTCAGCCCGCGCTGTGGCTTGACTTGTGTACGCATTGACTCCGCTTGCTCCTTCGCAAACAGGTGGTTGCACTGATAGCATTTTGGCAAGACGTAGGGGCGCCGCTTCTGTGCCTGCCCTGAAAATGCACAGCGAATGGGGAAAACAACGAATCCCTTGCTGTGGCCGGTCTCCGACCGAGCCACCGTTTTCATCCACCGTGGCGACGAGCGCGGCATGAGAAACTGCCCTGAAAATATAACCGTCTGTCACTCTGAAC
>MNXL01000006.1 GCA_001871755.1 Anaerolineae bacterium CG2_30_64_16 | reverse complement strand
AAAAGTATCCTTCAATCGAAATTTTAAATGACAAAGTTTATCTAGATACTCACCGGGTATCCTCTCAAAAAGGCGGGGACAAATCTGCTCAAGCCGAGTCCGTGACTCGGCGGGCGAGCGGCGGATTACGGATCCGCCTTGAGCTGCCCCGGACTATCGAGAGGATACCTCACCGGGAAGTAGAACTGCCAGCCAGACCCAGAATCGTTAGCCTGCATGGACCCGTCGTAGAGGGCAGTGCAGGCGTGAAGGATTGCGCAGCACGCAGCGCATCACACAAAGGAGTCTGTGATGAGCAAGGTAAGCATCATCGGTGCGGGGTTTGTCGGTTCGACTATCGCCCACTGGGCGCTGATATCTGGAGGGTGTCAGGTGGTTTTGGTGGACGTGGTCGAGGGGCTGGCCAGGGGCAAGGTGCTGGATCTGATGCAGTCTGGGCCGATTGCCGGCCACTCGGTGGACGCGATCGGCACGTCTGATATGGCCGAGACGGCCAACTCTGACATCGTCGTTGTGACCGCGGGCGTGGCCCGTAAGCCAGGGATGTCGCGCGAAGACCTGGTGCAGGTCAATGCTGGAATCGTCGGCGGCGTGGTGGAGCAGATCGTAAAGCTGTCCCCCAACGCGATCCTGCTCATGATGACCAACCCGCTGGACACCATGACCTATCTGGCTCTGAAGAAGAGCGGTTTCCCGCGCGCGCGGGTGATCGGCCAGGCTGGCGTCCTGGATAGTGGCCGGATGCGCGCTTTCATTGCCTTGGAGACCGGCATCAGTCCGGAAAACATCCACACCACCGTGCTCGGTGGCCACGGCGATGAGATGGTGCCGTTGGTGCGTTACTCGAACATCGCTGGCGTCCCGCTGGCCTATTTCTTGACTGACGAACAGATCGCCCAGATCGTGGCGCGGACGCGCGATGCCGGGGCCGAGATCGTTCGCTATCTCAAAACAGGCAGCGCCTATTACGCGCCGGGCGCTGCAGCCTGCCGCATGGCGCAGGCGATCATCAAGAACACCCATGAGATCTATCCGGCTGCGGTCTATCTGCAAGGCGAGTACGGCCTGCGTGATATCTGTTTCGGTGTGCCGGTGATCCTGGGCAAGAACGGCGTGGAGCGCATCATCGAGCTGGACCTGAACGAGGCCGAACGCGCGGCCCTGATGCGGTCTGCAGACTCGATCAGAAGCACGATGGCGCACTTGAGGTATTAGTTATTGGGGTATTGGGTATTGTTGGTGCAGCCAGGGTCGCCAATATCCAATACCCAATCTAATACCCAATCCTCGCTACCATAGAATCACAGGAGGTTCCTGTTGGCTTACGAAGTGAAAAATCAACGTTTGGTGCAGTGGGTGCACGAGACCGCGGCGCTGTGCCAGCCGGAGGCAGTCTATTGGTGTGAGGGGAGCCAGGCGGAGTATGACAACTTGATGGCGCAGATGGTTGCAGCCGGCAGCGCGGTCCAACTGAAGCAGCGCCCGAATTGCTTTCTGTTTCGCTCCGATCCCAGCGATGTGGCGCGTGTCGAGGCGCGCACCTACATCAGCACCCCTGGCAAAGATGACGCCGGCCCCACCAACAACTGGATTGCGCCGGACGAGCTCAAGGGGACGATGCGTAAGTTGTATCGAGGGTGCATGGCCGGCCGCACGATGTACGTGATCCCCTTCTCGATGGGCCCGATTGACTCGCCAATGGCCAAGATCGGCGTCGAAATCACCGATAGCCCCTACGTCGTGTGCAACATGCACATCATGACCCGCGCCGGCGCCAAGGTGATCGATGCCCTGGGTCCTGACGGCGATTTCGTGCCCTGCCTGCACTCAGTCGGCGCCCCACTCGCGCCGGGACAGCCGGACGTCGCCTGGCCCTGCGCGCCGATGGAGCAGAAGTACATCAGCCACTTCCCGGAGGAGAATCTGATCTGGTCGTTCGGCTCCGGCTACGGCGGCAATGCGCTGCTGGGCAAGAAGTGTTTTGCCCTGCGCATCGCCACGGTGCTCGCCCGGCGCGAGGGCTGGATGGCCGAGCATATGCTGATCTTGCGGCTCATCAGCCCCGCGGGCAAGCAGTATCACATCGCGGCCGCGTTCCCGTCGGCCTGCGGCAAGACCAATCTCGCGATGATCCAGCCGACCATCCCCGGGTGGCAGGCGGAGTGCATCGGGGACGACATCGCCTGGATGAAGATCGGCCCGGACGGCCGCCTTTACGCCATCAACCCGGAGGCGGGCTTTTTCGGCGTCGCCCCGGGCACCTCGTATCAGTCCAACCCGATGGCGATGGACACGATCAGAGAGAACGCGATCTTCACCAACTGCGTGTTGACCGACGATGGTGATGTCTGGTGGGAGGGGATGGGGGCGCCGGCTCCGACGCACGGGATCGATTGGAAGGGCCGCGATTGGACCCCTGGCAGCCCCGAACCCGGCGCGCATCCCAACGCCCGGTTCACCGCACCGGCGGCGCAGTGCCCGGTCATCAGCAGCGACTGGGAGAAGCCGGCGGGCGTGCCCATCGATATCTTCGTGTTCGGGGGTCGCCGCGCGGGCGTGGCGCCGCTGGTGACCGAGGCGTTTGACTGGGACCACGGCGTGTTCCTGGGCGCCACGGCTTCCTCGGAAACGACGGCCGCCAACATCGGCGCGGTGGGCAACCTGCGACGCGACCCCTTCGCCATGCAGCCGTTCTGCGGCTACAACATGGCCGACTATTTCCAGCACTGGCTCGACATGGGCGACCGGCTGGGCAGCCAGGCGCCGCGGATCTTCTACGTCAATTGGTTCCGCAAGACACCCGCCGGTCAGTGGCTGTGGCCGGGGTACGGCGAGAACAGCCGTGTGCTCAAGTGGATGTGCGAGCGGGTGGATGGCGTCGCGCCGGCTCAGGAGACCCCCATCGGCCTCCTGCCCAGCGCGGCCGATCTCGACCTGGACGGACTCGACATCGCACCCGATAACATCAGGGAACTGTTGCGGGTGGACAGAGCGGCCTGGCAGGCAGAGATGCCCGATATCGAGAAACACTTCGCCCGGTTTGGCGACCGGCTGCCCGAACGCTTGCGACTCCAGGTACAGCGCCTGGCCGCGCGGCTTGGGCGGGGGTGATACGGTGACAGGGTGACAGCATCGACCACTCTGCAACATCACCAATCTACCAATCTACCAATCTACCAGGCGCCCTTGTCTCCTTGTATCCTTGTCTACCTGCTACAACCCGAGAGACGCTGTGAAAGACAACCATCGAACCTACCGCTACTACGACCTGATCATGGCGCTGTTCGTGACGGTGCTGCTGGTGAGCAACATCGCCTCGTCGGCCAAGATCGTGGACTGGGGCGTGTCGCTGCCGCTGGTCTGGCTGCCCCTGGCGTTCGATGCCGGCACCTTGCTCTTCCCCATCAGCTACATCTTCGGGGATGTGCTGACCGAGGTGTATGGCTATGCGCGCGGGCGGCGGGTGATCTGGACCGGGTTTGCGATGGCCGCGCTGATGGGGGTCACCCTCTGGCTGGTGGGCCGGATGCCGGGGGAGGTGACGTGGCAGGCCGCGACCGGGCAGACCGCCTACGACGCGATCCTGGGCGGGGTCAGCCAGGGCGGCATCATCGTCGCCAGCCTGGTCGCGTACTTTGCCGGCGAGTTCAGCAACTCCTACGTGCTGGCCCGGATGAAAGTCTGGACGCGCGGGCGTTTCTTGTGGACGCGCACCATCGGATCGACGCTGGTCGGCGAGGGGATCGACTCGGTGCTGTTCGTGGTGATCGCCAGCCTGTTCGGCGTCTTTCCCTGGAGCGTCGCGCTGAGCATCATCGTCGCCAACTACATCTTCAAAGTCGGCATCGAGGCGTTGTTCACGCCGATCACCTATCGGATTATTGCAGTGTTGAAGCGGGTCGAGCGCGAAGACTTCTACGACGTCGATACGGACTTCAACCCGTTCCGCGTGCTGGCGGCCTGACAGTAGATTCGTAGATTGGGAGATTGGGAGATTGGTAGATCGGGTGCAGACAATACCAACCTACCAATGTACCAATGTACCAATGTACCAATCTACCCATCTGCCAGGCTACTCTTGACCAACCCAGATGGATCCTATGGACGCGCTCGTGTTGCCCGACAACTTGCCCCCCGACCACCGCTCTGGCTTCGTCGCGGTCGTTGGGCGGCCCAACGTGGGAAAATCCACGTTGATCAACCGGTTGCTCGGCCAGAAGATCGCTATTGTCTCGGCCAAACCACAGACCACCCGCCAGCGCCTGCTGGGCATCCTCACACAGGCCACCGCACAGGTGATCTTCATGGACACGCCCGGCATCCACGCACCGCAGCATCGCCTGGGTCAAGGGCTGGTGGAGATCGCGGCCGGCACGCTGCCCGAGGCGGACGTGGCGCTGTGGCTGGTGGACGTTTCCGTGAGCCCGACCGACGAGGACCGCCAGGTGGCTGGTCTGCTGGCTGAACTGGCGCCTGAGACGTCGGTGCTGCTGGGGCTGAACAAGGCCGACCGGGTGGCGCCCGCGCATCTTCAGGGCAACGTGGACGCGTACGCGACGCTGGCGCCCCGCGCGGCCTGGCTGTTGATCTCAGCGCTGCGGGGCGATAACCTGGACCGGCTGTTGACCATGATCGTCGAGGCGCTACCGCCGGGGCCGCGCTTCTACCCGCCCGACCAGGTGACCGGTCAGCAGGAGCGGTTCATGGTCGCGGAGTTGGTGCGGGAGCAGGCGCTCACGTACTTGCATAACGAGGTGCCGCATGCGGTGGCCGTGTTGGTTGACGAATTCACGCGGCGCAGCGCGGAGATGACCTACATCGCCGCGACCATCTTTGTAGAGCGGGATTCACAGAAGGCCATCCTGGTGGGCGCGGGCGGCCAGATGCTCAAGCGGATCGGTTGGAGCGCCCGGCAGAACATCGAAGCGCTCCTGGACACCCGGGTCTATCTGGAGTTGTGGGTCAAGGTGCGCCCAAAGTGGCGAGCGAAGGATGCGGAATTGCGCCGTTTGGGCTACCAGATACCTCGCCAGGCTGCCCACAAGAAGGGAGGTGGCTAAGGCTCGACAACAGGCGACACTGGCATCGGGATGTGATCGTAGTACTTTGCGGCGGAAATCCTTGTGCAGTTGAAGGAAATGCGCAAAGTACTTTAAACAGTTGGACGGCGTGTTCTGCAATTGCCAAAGGACTTACGCCCAACTGTAGTAGTCGCACAATGTCATTGCATATTATGGAGGATTGCACCCATGGACTTCAATCGAATTCTCAACGGCATGATCCGCGCAGCCAGACTGGACAAGGACTTCTACGAGGAGGTCGAACACGATACCAGCTACACCCAAGATGCTTTGATCGTCGTGGTCCTGGTGTCGCTCCTCGGCGCACTGGGTAGCTTTCTGGGTCTCTTGTTCACGGGGCACCTGGGCGCAGCGATCGGCGCGTTCATCTATCGCGCTGTGATCGCCGTCGCGGGCTACTATCTTTGGGTGTTTGTGGCGCAGTACATCGGTACCCGCTTTTTTAAAGGGACCGGCGATTTCGGCGAAGTGCAGCGCGCGTTCGGCTTTGCGTATGCGCCGCAGGCGTTGAACTTGCTGGCGGCCATCCCCTGTGTCGGCTGGTTGATCAGCATTGTGGCGTGGATCTGGTCGATCGCTACCGGGTTCATCGCAATCCGGCAATCGCTGGATCAGGATGACACCAACGCCGCGCTGACCGTCATCATCTCGGGTGTCGTGGTGTTTCTCATCACCCTGCTCATCGGGATCATCTTTTGTGCAGTGGGCTTCGCCGGCGCCGCGCTGACCGGCGCGTTTTCAGGCTAGTTCCGCCACCGTGTCACCGGGTGACGACGTGACCCGTTCACCTTGTCACCCGGTCACCGTGTCACCTTGTCACGGATACCAGGAGGAAAAAACATGCTTGTCGGCAAGTGGATGACCCGCAATCCGATCACGATCGCGGCAGATGTTGGCATCGATGACGCCTTGCATCTGATGCGAGAGCGCAAGATCCGCCGTCTGCCGGTTCTGAACGCGGCGGGCCAGATGATCGGCATCGTCTCGGACAAAGACTTATTACATGCGGCGCCTTCGCCGGCGACCTCGCTGAGCGTCCACGAGCTGCGCTATCTGCTCGCGAAGCTCACCGTGAAGAAGGTGATGTCGAGCCCGGTGATCACCGTGACCCCGGACACGCCGTTGGAACAGGCCGCCCGGATCATGGCTGACAGCAAGATCGGCGGGCTGCCAGTGATCGAGCAGGGTCGGTTGGTGGGCATCATCACCGAGACGGACATCTTCAAGGCGCTGCTGGATGTGTTGGGTACCCGCACCCCGGGCATCCGCGTGACGCTGGCCGTGCACGAGGGCAAGGGGATCCTGGCTGCGCTGACCCACGACGTGAGCGCGATGGGCGCTAACATCATCAGCCTGCTGACCTCTGAGGGTGAGTTGCCCGGAGAGCGGGCGATCACGTTCAAGGTCAATGACGTAGACCCGGCCTTGCTGCGTCAGGCCTTGGACAAGCTGAACGTCAAGATCGTGGACTTCCGAGAAGCATAGTTCGTTGGTGGTCGCTTCGCAACGGAGCCTCCCTGCACCAGGGCGCTCCGTTGTTGCGCCTTGAGGACCCAACCCGATGCAGCAATACCTGGCTCTGATGCAGCACATCCTCGATCATGGGGTGGCAAAGGCTGATCGCACCGGCACCGGCACCCGGTCGGTCTTTGGCTACCAGATGCGGTTCGATCTCCGCCAGGGGTTTCCGCTGCTGACGACTAAACGGCTACATCTCAAGTCCATCATCTACGAGTTGTTGTGGTTCCTGCGCGGGGATACCAACGTCAAGTACTTGCAGGCGCACGGGGTTCACATCTGGGACGAGTGGGCCGATGCAAACGGTGATCTGGGCCCAGTCTACGGCGCGCAGTGGCGGTCGTGGCGGGCAGACGCCGACGGGCAGACGATTGACCAGATCGCCCAAGTCATCGACCAGATCAGAACTAACCCCGCTTCGCGGCGACTCATCGTCAGCGTCTGGAACGTCGGCGAGATCAGTCGGATGGCGCTCCCCCCCTGTCACGTCCTGTTTCAGTTCTATGTCGCGGACGGCGTACTCTCGTGCCAGCTCTACCAGCGGTCGGTGGACGTCTTCCTGGGGTTGCCCTTCAACATCGCCTCCTATGCGCTGCTGACGATGATGGTCGCCCAGGTGTGTGGGCTGGAGGCGGGGGAGTTCGTGCACACATCGGGGGATGCGCATCTCTACGTCAACCACCTGGCGGCGGCCAGGCTGCAATTGGCGCGTCAGCCCCGGTCGTTGCCGCAAATGCAGCTCAACCCGGCCGTCAGGTCGATCTTCGAGTTTGCGTATGAGGACTTCGATCTGCAAGGCTACGATCCCCACCCTCACATCCCGGCCGAGGTGGCGGTGTAGGCGCCCGCCGTCAAGCATTCTACACACACGCTGAGATTTTGCACTGCTCGTCATTTCCGCGCAGGCGGGAATCCAACAGCCTGGTTCCCGCTTTCGCGGGAATGACGTCCCGCGTGCGCGGGTGTGACGCGTGCTCACTGCTGGTCAAACGTCGAACGTCACCGTCGCGGTCCAGGCCCCCGCGCTTTCGGTCACGTTCAAGTCGTAGTAGGTGACAGCCTTGATGGCCGTGTGCGACGCTGCGCCCGGGTAGCCGTACGCCACCGCGCGCAGACCAGTTATCGAAATCTCGTGGATCTCGAACCGGGTGTAGAGCGCGCCGTCCAGCTCCGCCTCCAGCAGCAACTCGTTCAGCCAGGCCACCAGCAGCCCGGCCGGGTCCGTTTGACCGACCAGGTTCACCGCGTGGGCCAGGGTGATGGGGTGAGCCCGATCCGCGTCCTGCATGGCGAACATGCTGGCCGCGGCCCGGGCGAAAAGCTGCCGCTGCGTGTCTCCAGTCACGCGAATGGCCCAGTCCGCGGTGTGAGCGAGCTCCGTCCAGAACGGCGTTCCAACCTCCAGCCGCCAACCTCCAGCTTCCAGCTTCCACCTTCCAGTCTGATCGGGGGGATCGGCCAGGATCCGCCGGGCCGCGTTGGTGTCGCTGCGGATCTGCGCGACCAGATCGGCGATATCGGCGAACCGCTTTTCCCCGCGCAAGCGTTGGATGAAGCTGAGCCCCAGCGTCTCACCGTAGAGATTCTCGTCGAAATCCAGCAGATACGCCTCGATCGTGGGGTGGCCGTTGTCGAAGCTGGGCCGCACGCCCACATTCACCACCGCCGGGTAACCCCGGTCCTCTCGCCAGGCCCAGCATGCATAGACACCATACGCGGGCGCCAGGCGCTCCGGTGAGACCGCCAGGTTGGCCGTGGGGAAGCCAAGCCGGCGCCCCCGGCGCGCCCCCGCTATCACCTTCCCGGCGATGCGATAGGGGCGGCCCAGCAACGCCGCGGCCCGATCTACGGCCCCCTCCTCGACCAACAGAGCCCGCACCCGACTGCTGCGAACCGGCTCCGCTTGCCAGTCGAAGGGTGGCGCCACCCGAACCTGGTAGCCTGCTTCGCGGCCCAGCGCGGCCAGGCGGCTGGCATCACCCTCACGCCCGCGGCCCAGCGCGAAATCGGGGCCGATCCACAGCTCTCGCAACCCGAGGCGTTGGGTTAGATTGGCCATGAAGCTCGCCGCACTGATCGCCGCGGTCTCGCGTGTGAAGGGTAGGATCAGCACAAAGTCGAGCCCGAGCGCGGCCAGAATCTCCGACCGCTCATCCACGGTCGTCAGGTAGTCCAGGGGGATCTCCGGATGCAGGACGGCCAGCGGGTGGGGGGTGAACGTGAGCAGGCCGGCCAGGCCGCCCGCGGCGTGGGCCGTCTCTACCATGCCGGCGATCAGCGCCTGATGCCCGCGGTGCACACCGTCGAAATTGCCGATGGTCAGGTAGGTGGGCCTATCTGGCAGTTGACTGGGGAACCCAAGGAAAGTCCGCATAGACATGAATCCGCTTATCCGTTTTCATCCGCTGCCGTTTCTATCCGCTGCCGTTTTCATCCGCTGCAAACACCTTGCGCGGCCGCCACTGCATCCGGGTGGCATCGTAGACCAGGATCGCCAATACGCCACCGTCTGGCCCGCACGCAACCCCGGTCTCGTTTTCCGGCCGGGTGGGGCAGGGGATCGCCTGCCCGTGGGCGATTTGCGCCGTGGCTTGGGGGTCCACAGGCACCGGGGTCAGATCGGTCAACGCAGACCGGAGCGGGTGCAGGTAGCGCGCCACCTGGCCGGCCTCGGCGGCTTCCGCCAGAGTCTCCAGGCTGATGGCGTCGGCCAAGGCGAAGCTCCCGCTGCGAAGCCGGGTCAGCGCGGTCAGGACCGCGCCGCACCCCAGCGCCTGGCCGAGATCGTGCGTCAGGCTGCGGATGTAGGCGCCAGGGCCGCAGGTGACCTCGAGGGTCAGGTGGGGGGGCTGCCAGTCGAGCAGGTCGATCCGGTTGATCGTCACCGGCCGGGCCGTGAGCTCCACCACCTGCCCGCGCCGTGCGCGGCGGTGCGCGGGCACGCCGTCCTGTTTGATGGCCGAGTAGGCGGGCGGGATCTGTAGGATGGGGCCGACAAAGGGCGCCAGGGCCAGGGCGAGATCAGCGCGCGTGAGCGGAGGCACGGGCGCCGTGGCCGTGATCGCGCCGTCGATGTCGTAGGTGTCGCTGGTCTCGCCGAGGCGAGCCACCGCGCGATAGACCTTCTGACCGGCCATCAGATACTCGACGACGCGGGTGGCCTGGCCGACGCAGACGACCAGCACACCCGTGGCCAGGGGATCGAGCGTGCCGGCGTGGCCCACACCTCGCTGGTGCAACAGCCGGCGCACGCGGGCCACGACGTCGTGGGAGGTCCAGCCGGCCGGTTTGTCCAGGTTCAGGATGCCGTGGTGGTTTGGCTGCTCGTTTGCGTGTTTCACGGTGGAGGTCTCGTTTTGGGACAGGAGATGCCTCCACGTCATTCCCGCGAACGCGGGAATCCAGACTGGTGGATTCCCGCGTTCGCGGGAATGACGGACATGTTGCCGTGCTGCGCGGCAATGGCGCTCTGGAGCAACGGCAGGACGCGGTCATGCGCTGCGGCCAGGGAGCCGGAGATCGTACAGCCGGCCGCCTGCGGGTGGCCGCCGCCGCCGAGACTGAGCGCGACCTCCGAGACGTTGTAGCCGGGGCGGGCGCGGAACCCGCCCTCGACCTGCCCTGCCGGCGTTTCCGAGAAGACGACCGAGACTTTGGCCTCGGGCGCGCGGATCAGGAAACCGGAAAGCCCGCCATCACCATCTTCCCCGGCGCTCACCCGATCCCGCATCT
>MNXL01000283.1 GCA_001871755.1 Anaerolineae bacterium CG2_30_64_16 | reverse complement strand
CACCGTGGCTCGGTCAGGAGACCGGCCACAGCGAGCGATTCCCCGAAAAACTAAAAAGGTACTATTTGGCGTTCGCGTGATAAGCGTGGATCATCCAGGGGATGACCGCGTTCAAGTCGCCTACGATTTTATAGTGCGCGATCTGAAAGATCGGGGCGGCGGGGTCAGTGTTGATGGCGATGATCTTGCTTGACTGATCCATCCCGGCGCGGTGTTGCACTGCGCCTGAAATGCCGCAGGCGATGTACAGCCGCGGCCGGACGGTGACACCGGTTTGCCCCACCTGATGTTCCGCCGAGACGAAACCGGCGTCAACTGCGGCGCGCGAGGCGCCCACCTCACCGCCCAACAGGTGGGCCAGTTCGTGGATGAGTCGGAAGTTTTCTTTGCTGCCCACGCCCGCGCCGCCGGCGACTACGATGGAGGCGCTCTTCAGATTGCAGGCGGGTGGCCGCATTTCCCGCTTCAACACTTGCAACACCAGGTCGCGCGCATCGAACTGCGGTTCGACCCTCTCAACCTCGCCCCGGCGCGTGCGGTCCGGCTCAGCCAGACGCATCACCCCTTCGCGCACGGTGGCCAGTTGCGGGTGCCTCTCCGGGTTGACGATGGTAGCGATGACGTTGCCGCCAAAGGCCGGCCGAATCTGATATAGCAAATCGGAGTACACCCGGTCCTTCCTCTGAAAATCACCGATCTGGAGATCGGTGCAATCGGCGGTCAGCCCGGCGCGGACGGCGCTGGCGATACGCGGCGCCAGGTCGCGGCCAATCGGCGTAGCGCCCAGGAGAAAGATATAGGGCTGGCGTGCCCGCACCAGCTCGATGGCGACTCTGGCGTAAGGCAGAGTACGGTACAACGCCAACTCGGGATGATCAGCCAGCAACACCAGGTCCGCGCCGTGATAGATGGCCTTTTCAGCCAGATGAGCGATGCCATGACCAAACAGCAAGGCGCAAACTCGGCTGCCCAGTCCTTCGGCCAACTCCCGCCCTTTTGCAAGCAGCTCCAGGCTGACAGTGGCGATCTCGCCGGCTTCTTGTTCGATAAAGACCCAGACTTCCCTATCCTTATTCATTCCTCCACTTCCCCTTCACACGATGTGGTCCTGAATCAATTCTCGCACCAGTCCAGAGGCGCCTTCCGGGGTGGCCGGGACCTGTCTGCTTTCGCTCGTTTCGAGCACGACGTAATCGATCTTCAGCACTTTGGTTGGCGAACCGGGCAGGCCTAGCTTTTCCTCGTCAGCGCCGATGTCGGCCGCCGTCCAGACCGGAATCTTCTGATCGCGCTCGGCCAGATAACGGTCCAGGGCTTCTGCCGTCTCGAACTCAGGCCACTGCTTCAGCAAGGCGGGACATTCGAGCGAGGTAGCGGCCAATTTGTAGGCGATCATCCTGCGGGCCGAAGGAGGACGGGGCCGATTGGCCGAGCTGACCACAGTCAGCAGGCAAGGCACGGTGCATTTCACCGTTTCTTTGCCAAGGGGGAAAGCCCTCTGCACGACGATCTCGCTGCCTTGCAGCGCCTGGATGGATTCCGCGTAAGTGATCTGCGGGAGGCCCAGTTTCTCGGCCACCTGCGGGCCAACCTGAGCGGTGTCGCCGTCTATCGCCTGCCGTCCGCAAAAGACCAGGTCGTAGTCACCTGTTCGCTCAACGGCACATTTGAGGGCATAGGAAGTGGCCAACGTGTCCGATCCGGCAAATTTTCTATCGGAGAGCAATATCACCCGATCGGCGCCGCGATACAGCGCCTCGCGCAACACCTCAGCCGCCCGCGGTGGTCCCATCGTTAGCACCGTCACCTGACCGCCATGCTGCTCTCTGACCCGCAAAGCCATCTCCAGCGCGTTCAGGTCTTCGGGGTTGAAGATGGCCGGCAATGCCGCACGGTTCACAGTGCCATCGTCTTTCATGGTCTTGCCACTGATGTTAGCAGTATCGGGCACTTGCTTGACCAACACGATACAATTGTACGCCATAGACACCTCCTGGGTGGTCGGTTATGGAAAGCTCCTGGGAAACGTTAGATATTAGGTATTGGGTATTGGGTATTCGGTGTTCTTGCCATTATCGTTGGGCCATAGTGTATATTTTAAAAAACCCCTCGTCTGTGCTTCTGTCGCGCTGGATAGTTCTAATATGCCGCACGCTTTTCATGCAGATGACATAGCCGGTCACCAATACCCAATACCTAATCCCCCACCAACGCGCGCAAAAAGAACAGCAAGTTCGCCGGTCGTTCGGCCAGGCGGCGCATGAAGTAGGGGTACCAGTGCGTCCCGTACGGTACGTAGATGCGCATCTGATAGCCTTGCTGCACCAGCGCGGTTTGCAGCTCGCGGCGGATGCCGTAGAGCATCTGAAACTCGTAGGCCGTGGGCGGGATGTCATGTTGGTAGGCGTACGCGCGGGCGTAGTCGACCGCTTCTTCGTCGTGGGACGCGATCGCGACATACGCGCCTCTGGCCCGCGCGGCCGGCGCCAGGCAGGTGCGGGTCAGGTCGTTGAGCGCCTGAGTGACGCGTGACCGCTCCCGGTAGGCGATGGTCGGCGGCTCGTCGTAGGCGCCCTTGCACAGCCGGAAGTGGCCGATCCCTTCGTCGATCAGCGCCTCCACGTCGGCCTGGCTGCGGTGCAGGTAGGCCTGGATGACGATCCCGACGTTGGCGAAGGCCGCACACAGCCGGCGGTAGACGCCGATCGTGCGCGTCGTGTAGGGCGAGCCCTCCATATCGACGCGCACGAAATTGCCCAGGTCCGCGGCCTTGCGGACAATGCGGGCGACGTTGGTGTAGCAGAAGTCCTCGCCCAGGTCCAGGCCCATCTGGGTGAGCTTGACCGAAACGTTGCAGCGAGCCTGGGCGGCGCTCAGGGCGTCCAGGGCGATCAGATACTCGTCGGCGGCCGCGGTCGCCTCGGCCTGCTTGGCGACATTCTCACCCAGATGGTCGAGGGTGGCCAGCATGCCCTGAGCGTTGAGCGCTTCGACGGCGACGATGGCGTCAGCCAGGGCCTCGCCGGCCACGAAGCGCCGCGCCATGCGACGCGAGACCGGCACACGCACGATGGCATTTTGTAGCGCGCGGTTGTGAGAGAGGGCGATGAGAGTGGTGCGCATGAGGGACATTGGGAAACCTCCTGATGGTCTGCTTGTTCCCGTGGGCGACGATGCCCGACCGGTTTTCGACCCTATTGTGCCGCCAGGAACAGGAGTTGTCAAGCCGGGCGTGGCACGAATCGCGGATCAAGCCCTCAGAAGTCTGCGGGGGCTGGCTGTCAGTGGGCTTGCTTGCGTCAGACTTCGGACGCCTCTCCGCTCTGTTGAAAAAGGCGGTCTGGAAGTCCTGGGTTTGCGCAAGCGCGGGGAGGGTCTCGTCTCAAGGGGGGGACTCAGTCACCACCGGAGCTAACGCGGCGTTGGATGCGGTAGGCGCAGCGCAACTCGCCGGCCAGCATGTGCCGTTCACGGGTGACGACCGCGTCCGCCAGCATCGCGGCCAGGAAGGTCAGCTCCGAATTACACGCGGCGCGAAACGCGGCCGCGACATCGTGCACCGCGCAGTTATGCTCGCTGAGCAGGAAGGCGTCGGCGTCGACCTGCTCCCACTCGGCCAGGTAGCCGTCCTCGCTCAGGATCTCGGCCAGCCCGGCCACCCGGTCGGCCAACGACAGGCCTGCCAGCCGGGCCGTGGCGTTGCGGATGCGGCGTTGGGCGCGTTGCTCGAAGAGTTGGGTCACCGCGGTTTCCCCGCCTGCGTGGCTGAGATAACCCAGCAGCTCGTTGGCCAGGGGCGCGTAGTTCTTGGGGAACAGGCCCTCCGCCTTGTCGCTCAAGTGATACACGTAACTGGGACGCCCCTGACCACGCTGCTCCAGATCGTAGCGGACCAGGCCGTCCCGTTCCAGCGCAGTAAGATGCCGCCGGATGCCCATGCTGGTGATGCCCACCTGCCCGGCCAACTCGGCCGCGGTCATTCCTCCTTGTTGTTTCAGAGCCAACACGATCTTGCGCCGCGTGGGCTGTAGCTGTGCGCCGAGCGCTTTGTTGAATGGACCGATTGTCATGCAGGTCTCCCGCTTGTAGATTCGGGACCATCATAGCACAGACCGCGCTGATTGTAAACCTGTTTTTTAGTTGGATTTGTTTATTTTTGCGCGGCGCCGGGCGCATCAGGACGCCCGCCGCGCGAACGATGGGGGCAGCGCGGGTGGGGGCGGTTTGACGCTTCGCAGATCCCGCGGTACACTGCACCTATCGTCTCGTCGCGGATCGACAACTGCTCGGTGCCGCGCTGAACGCTGTTTTGAATGAGGGAAATTTGCCATGTTCGAAACTGCCGGTGAGATCATCGCTTTGATGCCTGCATACAACGAAGCGCGCTTCATCGCGGACGTCGTCAAGGGGGTGCAGGAGCATGTGCCTGTCGTGGTGATCGATGATGGCTCCACCGACGGCACGGGGGCGGCGGCCGCGCTGGCCGGCGCCAAAGTCCTGGTGCATCAGGTGAACCAGGGCAAGGGCAAGGCCCTGAACACCGGTTTTTCGTATGCCGCGCAGCGCGGGGTGCTCGCCGCGATCACCATCGACGCCGATGGTCAGCACGACCCTGCCGAGATCCCCCTGTTTATCCGCGCATATCGGGAGGGCCAGGGAGACATCATCATCGGCCGGCGCAACTTTTCCCAGATGCCGGGCAGAAACCAGTTCGGCAATCGCGTGGGTACCTGGCTGTTGAGCAAGGCGATGGGTCAGCACATCCCGGACAACCAGAGCGGCTACCGGTTGCTTAGCCGGGAGGTCTTGCAGACCGTCCGGCCCACCACCCCGCGGTTCGAGGCTGAGGTCGAGATTCTGTTGCGGGCACAGCTTGCCGGGTTCCGGATCGCCTGGATTCCGATCAAGACCATCTACAACGCCAAAGTGAGCCACTTTCGGCCACTGCACGACAGTGCACTGTTCTTGCGCATGGTGTGGCGCGTCTGGCGCGCACGGCAGCGCGGCAGCTTCGACTGAGGACCCCCGCTGGTGAGGTGATGGGATGCGCCCGGTAGCTGGAATCCTCCTGATCATCTTTGGGGTCAGCTTCCCGCTGGGTATGCTGTTTTGGCTGAACGGGCGGATGAAGCGAACGCCGGCGCTCGCGCCGCGGCAGGTGGGACTGCTCCTGGCGTTCAACGGCGTCCTGCCGGTGGGCGTAATCGCACTGGGCCTGGGGCTGATCTCCGCCAGCGCGTGGGACGCGCTGGCGTTTCGGCTGGTCTTGCTGCTGTCGGCGTCGGCAACGGTTGTCCTGTTGGTCACCCTCTGGCTGACCGGCCGGGCCACCCGGCGCACGGGAGGGGAAGATGACGGATGACCTGCGTGCACTGGTTTTCTACGTCGGCACGCCTGACAACTCGTTTGAGCCTGACTGGGGTTGGATTGGCCTGGTTGCCTCGGCGCGGGGTTTACGTTTGTTGGGGCTCCCGGAGGCCAACCTGGATGCCGCGCAGCGTACCATCGACGAGCACTACCCCGACGCGCCCCGGGTCCCCGATGATTCCTTTCTGCTGGACGTGGCCGAGCAGGTGCGGGCGTACCTGGCCGGCGAGTTGGACGAATTCTCGGTGGAACTGGACCTGCGCGGTCACACCTCTTTCGCGCTCTCAGTCTGGGCTGCGGCCGCGCGCATCCCTTATGGCCAGACGCGCACCTATGGCTGGATTGCCGACCAGGTAGGGGACATCGGCGCCGCCCAGGCGGTCGGCGCGGCGCTCGGCGCCAATCCGGCGCCGTTGATCATCCCGTGCCATCGCGTCATCGGCTCCGATGGCAGCCTGCACGGTTTTGCCGGCGGCCTGGACATGAAGGCGCGGCTGTTGGCGCTGGAGAGCGGACAGCAGCGCCTGAACCTGGATGCAGGATAACGGCGCGGCGGTTGGAGCTGACGCTTGCGTCGGCGCTAACGCGCCTCCGCGGCGTGCAGCTCAACCGCCGCGCCGATAGTTGCCTTTCCAGTATCAGTAGATCACAGTTTCAAGCTCCGGGCGAGAGCAAATCGTGATCTACTGAGTATCGAGCTTAGAACATTGCGGATTGCAGCCTTTGGCGACATTCACGGCAATATCTTCGCTTTGCGGGCGGTCCTCGCCGATCTGCGCAAACAGAGCCCGGACGCGATGGCGCTTACCGGCGACCTGGTCTACAAGTTTCCCTGGGGCGCCGAGGTGGTGGACACAGTCCGCAGTTTGCCCCACCAGGCCGTGATCGGCAACTCCGAGCTTTATGTGGCCTTGTGCGGCACACCTCTCTGGCCTACTGACAAATGGAACATTCCGTTGGCGCAGCGGGTGATCACCTGGGAGCGGGCGCGGCTGGGCGCCGAGCGGCTGGCCTGGCTGGCCGCGCTACCGGAGCACGTCGCCTTTTCAGGTGGGCGTGTGGAGGATTTGCTGGTCGTGCACGGCGTGCCCGGCAACCCTTTCCTGCCGTTCCTGGCGCGGCCGGGCGAGGATCGCTCCCCCTGGGTTCAGAGCGAGGAGCGGGTGCGCGAGCTCCTGGCCGGTGTAGACGCGGCCGTGGTCATCTGTGGGCACACGCACTCGACCTTATTCCGCCGCGTGCGGAGCGCCGCGCGTGAGACCCTGATCGTCAACCCGGGCGGGCTCAGTTATGGCCGCGGGCGCAACGTTGGGCCTGGCCGCGCGGATTATGCCCTGTTGGATTGGTCGGCGGCGACCGGCTGGCAGGTGACCTTGCGCACCGTGCATTATGACCCGGAGCCATTGCACACCGCGTTGTTGGCGTTGCGAGATGACTATCCCATCGCCGCCTACATGGCCAACCGGATGCGCCCGCCCGGGACCGAAACGGTGCCCGACCCGCGCTTCGACTTCCTGGCCTTCCGCTGGGGCGATGCACCGGACTGGTGGGAGGCGCGGGACGATTTGCCAGCCTGGCAGGCGCTGCGCCAAGAATTAGAGTAAACTCTTTCAGGAGGACGAACTTGAGCGATTTGCGGGTTGTCGCTGATTTGATTTTGTCATGGCGGCGCCGCTGTCGGCCACGGGGAAGAACATCTATTTCGACCGGTAGCGCGTGTTTTCATCGGGGCGCAGGAGGCCTTGGCCCCCACTTTGGTTGTTATGCAAAGTCGTGATAGAATGGCGTCCAGGACTGACCGTCACTCGGGTAGCGAAGGGGGGAGATTTTATGGAAGCCAACATCCAGGAATTTCTGGACTATCTGGTTGCAGAAAAGGGGTGCGCGGACAACACGATCGCCGCCTATAGCAACGATCTGACGCAGTTCTATGATTTCGTGACGCAACCCGGCCAGATCGAAGGCGAGCCAAGTTGGGCCGCGGTGACGCGCGATCATCTCGTCAACTACATCCTCTACCTCAAGGAACGCGAGTACGCAACCTCCACCGTGGCCCGCAAGGTCGCCGCGATGAAGTCGTTCTTTCACTACCTGCTGCGCTTCGGGACCATTGTCGATGACCCGGCCGCTGACCTGGATTCCCCTAAGGTCAAGAAGCGGTTGCCCCGGCCGCTGACCCCGCAGGAGGTCGCGCTCTTGCTGTCCGTGCCCGCCGAGAGTGGCCGCACGCCCAAGTCGTTGCGCGACACCGCGTTGCTCGAAATGCTTTACGCAACTGGCATGCGAGTCAGCGAGGTGGCGCGGCTCACTTTGGACGACCTGGATCTGACGGCTGGCGCCGTCCGCTGTGTGGGGAAAGGTGACAAGGAACGGGTGATGCCGCTCTATCCCGAGGCCGTTGGCGCGGTGCGCAGCTACCTGGAAGATGGTCGCAAAGCGTTCCTCGGCGATGCGTCCGACGAGCGCACCCTGTTTCTGAATCCGCGCGGACAGCGCTTGACCCGTCAGGGGTTGTGGCTGATCATCAAGAACTATGCCAGAGAGGTCGATCTGACTGATAAAGTGACGCCCCACATCTTGCGCCATACCTTTGCGACGCACATGCTCAACGGCGGCGCGGGGCTCCGGGAGGTGCAGAAGCTGCTGGGACACGCCAACATCTCGACCACCCAGGTGTACACGCACATCTCCAGAGACCGCTTGCGTGAGGTCTATGACGGGGCGCACCCGCGGGCGCGGTGATGGCTGGATGCTCGATACTGGATGCTCGATACTGGATGCTCGATGCTTGATACTGGATGCTCGATGCTTGATACTGGATGCTCGATGCTTGATACTGGATGCTCGATGCTTGATACTGGATGCTCGATACTGGATGCTCGATCACCCTTCCAGCTTCCAGTTCCCAGCTTCCAGCTTCCAGCTTCCAGTTCCCAGCTTCCAGCTTCCAGCTTCCAGTTTCCAATGTAAAGGTGCAACTCAATGATCGACTACGAAGTTTTCTCTCGGGCGCAATATCAGGAAGCCGCGGATGCGATTCGCCAGCGCACCGCGCATCGACCACAGGTTGGCCTGATCCTCGGATCGGGGTTGAATCCGCTGGCCGACGAGGTGGTGGACGCGGACCGGATCGCCTACGCGGAGGTCCCCCATTTCCCTGGCACCAGCGTGGTGGGGCACATCGGCCAGTTGGTCATCGGTGAGTTGAGCGGCCAGACCGTGCTGATCATGCAGGGCCGCACACACGCGTACGAGGGGGTGTCGTTGCAACGGGTCACCCTGCCTGTGCGGGTGATGCACGAACTGGGCATTCACACGCTGATCGTGACCAACGCGGCCGGAGGGATCAACCCGGACTTTCGGGCGGGCGATCTGATGTTGATCGTCGATCATTTGGGGTTGATGGCGATGATGGGCGGGAATCCCCTGTGGGGGCCCAACGATGAGTCTCTCGGCCCGCGCTTCCCGGCCATGTCTAAGGCTTATACACCGGCCCTGCGTCGGCTGGCGCTGGAAGTGGCCGCGCGCGAGGGCATTCCGTTGCGCCAGGGGGTTTATGGCGGGTTGTCCGGCCCGGCATTCGAAACCCCCGCCGAAGTGCGCTTCCTGCGCCTGATCGGCGTGGATGCCATCGGCATGTCCACCGTGCCGGAGGTGATGGTCGCGTGCCATATGGGCATGCGCGTGTTGGGGTTCAGCGGCATCAGCAACGCCGCGATCGCCGAGCTGGACACCGAGGCGGAGGCCGATCACGAAGAGGTGCTGGTGGCCGGGCAGATTCTGGGGCCCAGATTGATGGCACTGTTGCGCGGCATCCTGGCTGAATTGCCGGCTTAGCGGAACTCGTATTTATGGCCATTGTCGTTGACTTCATCAAGACCTACGCCGCATGGGTTTACGGCGCGTGTGCGCTGGTGGCGCTGTGGTACTTGCGCGTCGCGCTCCTGGCGCGGCGCGAACGTCGCTATGCTGTCTTTGCGCTGGAACGCGAAACCGCGCTGAACCGGGTGTATGGCGCCTGGACCGCGGCCATCGCGCTGATCGTGATCATGGGGCTGGTCTACTTTCTGAGCACGGTCGTCTTCGAGGCCGTGGAGCCGCTGGTGGATCAGACGCGCCAGTCCCTCACGCCCCAGGCCAATGTCAGTGGGCCGCCCAGCGCGACCCCAACCTTGCCGCTGCCGGAGATCGTCCCCGAGACCGAGACGCCGACCCCGCGGCCGCGGCCCACCCGCCGACCTGAGCCGACGGTCATCCCGCTGACGCCCACGCCGGCCGTGGCCGCGCCGCGGTGCCCGGATCCGCGCGCCGTGATCACCGCGCCCGGCTTGAACGCCGAGGTCTCCGGGATGGTGCCCGTCCTTGGCACGGCCGTTCACGAGCGCTTTCAATATTACAAACTGGAGTATGGCCCTGGTGCCAATCCATCTGATAATGAATGGTCGTACTTTGAAGATGGCAACCAGCCAGTAACTAATGGTCCCCTGGGGGTATTCAACGAGAATTTAGCTCTGCCTCCAGGAACTTACACCGTGCGCGTCGTCGTGGTGGATGCCACTGGCAATTGGCGCGATCCCCTCCCATGCCAGACGACGTTCGTGCTCCGTTGACCTGAAATGACAATCACTTCAAGCAAGCCACTCTCTCGTGTCCAGAAGGCGCTGCGCAAGCTTCAACAATACAGCGCGCGGCGCTGGACCTCATGGCGGAGTCGCGCCGACGCCACTAGCGAAGCGGCTTGCGTGGCGCAGCTCGCCGCGTCCGCGCCGAGCCAGCGTTGGCGCGCTGCGGCCATTTTGGGCCGAAACCCGCAGCGCAGCCGAGAGGCTATCGCCGCACTGGTGGCAGCGCTGGCAGACTCCGAGGAGTTTGTGCGCTGGCAGGCGGCCGAGGCGTTGGCCGCGCAGGAGGCGGGCCGTGTCTTCCCCGCGCTGGCCGCGGCGTTGGATGACCCAGAG
>MNXL01000106.1 GCA_001871755.1 Anaerolineae bacterium CG2_30_64_16 | reverse complement strand
CCAGCGGCGCGAGGATGGCGAACGCAACGAGCCCGGCGAGGAGGAGACCGGGGAGGGGGGGACGGGGTGACAGGGTGACACGGTGACGGGGTGACATGGTGACACGGTGACACGGTGACACGGTGACACGGTGACGGGGTGAAAAACCCGACTGTGTGTCCTTGTTTCCTTGTTTCCTCGTTTCCTCGCTTCCCTCAGTTCCCTCGCTTCCCTCAGTTCCCTCGTTTCCCTCATTTCCCTCAATTCCCTCGTTTCCCTCGTTTCCCTCGTCCCCTCGTCCCCACCCCCCCGCCGCCAAAGCACATGCCACCGCCACCACCGGCAACAGCCGGCCGGCCGGATAGGTGTAAGGGCTCAGGCCGGTGAGCGCGCCCAGCGCGACCCACGCGGTCAGCCCGTTCGTGCGCCGCGCGCGCCAGAAGGCCCACAGGATCAGCACCAGAAAAAGCGGCGCCAGCACCGGCTCGATACCGACCCGGCTGAAGGTGATATGCCAGCGCATGATCGCCAGCGCCAGCGCGGCCAGCAGCGGTGTCGCCGGCGGGATGCGGTCATCGGCCCGGACCAGCTCCCGCGCCAACCCGTAGAGCGCGGGCACAGTCAGCGTGCCGACCACGGCCGCGACGCCGCGCATGGTCGCCGGGCCGGGCGGGAACAGCCGGAAGGCCAGGCTGGTCAGATAGATGAACATCGGCTCCACGCCGAAGTTGCCGGGGAAAAAGATGGGGTGGTAGCCGGACTGCGTGATGACCCGCCACGCCTCCAGCGCCTCGTAGGCCTCGTCGTAGTGGAAGCCGGGCGGGATGGCATCCAGATGCCAGGAACGCAAGAAGGCGGCCAGGCCGGTGATCAGGGCCAGGGCTGCCAGGGTCAGCCAGGGTCTCGCAGGTGAGGTGAGTCTGCTTTGCATGAAGGGGATTCTACCACAGTCCGGGCGTTTCGCGCAGAATCGTGGTGAATGTTGGTTGCACCGCGTTCTCTCTGCCATTCCGCCAGACAGTGTAAGATTCGAGCAGTCTTGTGCCCCCACTTGAGAAGGGGGAGGAAATGATAATGATAATGAACCGCGGTTCGTTGACAGCCCCGTGGCTGGCGTGTTATACTTGCCGTCGCTGTAGCAGTATGTCAACTGCTTTGCGTGCAAGGTTGCCGGGCCAGGGGAGGCTGTGGGGGCGGCGCCGCCTCGATCCGATCATGCGAATTCTCACTGTCAGCGACAAAGTGGAGCCGGTCCTGTACGGACCGTACATCCGCGACCGGGTAGGCCAGGTTGACTTGATCCTGGCTTGCGGCGACTTGCCATACTACTACCTGGAATACATCGTGGGGCTGCTGGATGCGCCGCTCTATTTTGTGCACGGCAATCACGACAAGGTCATTCAGCCACCGTCCGACATGTCCCCTGTCTGCAATCCTGCGGCCTTCAACTGGGCCGAGGATCTGCACCGCCGCACCGTGAATCACCACGGGGTGTTGCTGGCCGGGCTGGAGGGCTGCCGGATGTACAATCCGGGCGCGGCGTTCCAATACAGTGAGGCCACGGTCAAGGGACAGGTGTTCTGGCTGGGGCAGCGCCTGCGGTGGAACCGGCTGCGCTATGGCCGATATCTCGACATCCTGGTCACACACGCGCCGCCGCGCGGCATCCATGACGCTGAGGACCTGCCACACCAGGGCTTCGAGAGCTATCTGAAACTGCTCCGTGCGTTTCGGCCCACGGTGATGATTCACGGCCACACGCACGTCTACTCGCGAATCGAAACCACCGAGACCGATTGCGGCGACACCCGGGTCATCAACAGCTACGGCTACCGGGTGCTGGAACTGGCGCAGCAGCGGGACGGGCGAGGGTGGCAATTGGTGAGTAGCAGTCGGTAGATTGGTAGATTGGTAGATTGGGAAGTAGGTAGGTAGGGGCAAGCCCCAATATTTGCACTTGTCTACTTGTCTACTTGTCTACTTGTCTACTTCTCTACTTACAGGCGGAGGTGAGTGATGAGCAGCCTGAAAGGTGAATTATTGGACGTGTCGGTCGCGCCGGAGACGCCGGTTGAAGAGCTGCGCCACCGCTTGTTGGAGGTGCTGCAAGCGCCTGCCGCGCCGCGGCGGATGACCTACGAAGAGTTCCTGGCCTGGACCGACGAAGACACGTTGGCTGAGTGGGTGGATGGGGAGGTAGTGATGACTAGTCCTGCGGGTGACCAACACCAAGACATCTGTGGATTTCTCGGAGCTATCCTGCGCGCTTTTGTCGAAACACACCAACTCGGCGTTGTGCGCGTTGCACCCTTCCAGATGCGCCTGGCTCGTTCCGGGCGTGAGCCAGATGTGCTATTCCTGGCTCGTGAGCACCTGCAGCAACTCAAGAAGACCTACCTGGACGGCCCGGCCGACCTGGTCGTAGAGATTCTCTCGCCGGAAAGCGCCATGCGTGATCGCGGGCAGAAGTTCTATGAATACGAGGAAGCGGGCATCCCGGAATATTGGCTGATTGACCCCGACCGCGCGCGGGTCGAGTTTTACCAATTAGACACCCAGGGACGCTACGCCGTCGTTGCGCCTGACGAAAAAAGGGTCTATCGCTCGCAGGCGCTGCCCGACTTCTGGTTGGATATAGATTGGCTGTGGCAGCCACCATCTCTCATTTCCACCCAACAGACCTTGGGCTTGATTTAGTGAGCAAATGATGCACACAGGCAAGACCATTGCCGTGTTCGGCAGCTCGCGCCGCGACGAGCAGAGCAGCCTCTACCATGAGGCGTACAAACTGGGCCACATACTGGCCGAGGCGGGCTACGTCGTGTTGAGTGGCGGCTACAACGGCAGCATGGCCGCGGTCAGCCGCGGCGCGCGGGAAGCCGGCGGCCACGTGATCGGCGTCACCTGCGCGGTGTTCGACCCGCTGCCGCCCAACCCGTGGCTGACCGCGGAGATCAAGACGCCAACGTTGCTGGCGCGCCTGCAAACCATGCTGGAGCAGGCCGATGGCTACATCGCGGTGCGCGGCGGCATCGGCACCCTGTCCGAGGTCACCCTGGCGTGGAGCCTGCTGCAAACCCGCAGCCTGGCCGGCAAGCCGTTGATCCTGCTGGGCGCCGACTGGCAACCCGTGCTGGACGCGCTACGGTCACACACCGATCTGGGCAATTCGATCGCCGCGCTGGCGCGCATCGTCGCCACCCCGGCCGACGCGCTGACCGCGCTCCTCGTACCCCCTACACCTCCCGGCCCTCCACCCTTGGGGTAGTCGGCCCAAGAGTCTGGAGGGCAAAAAGCCAGCATAATGAGTAACGAGCGATGAGTAAGCCGAACGTACCGGCAACCGATTACGTTTTACTCTTTACTTGTTACCGGGTTCTCGTCACCCAACCCATAGACGCCCTCGACTTGCATGAGGTCGTCGATTATCATAGGAGTCAGAACCATGTCCGAACCTGGCGTGACACCGCGCAGTGAAGACTACTCGCGCTGGTATACCGATGTCGTACAGAAAACAGAGTTGGCCGACTACTCGCCGGTCAAAGGGTGCATGGTCATCCGGCCCTACGGCTACACGCTGTGGGAGAACATCCGCGACGCGCTGGACCGCCGTTTCAAGGAGACCGGCCACGTCAACGCCTACTTCCCGCTCTTGATCCCCATGAGCTTCCTCCAGAAGGAGGCCGAGCACGTGGAGGGCTTCGCGCCGGAGCTGGCCGTGGTGACCCACGGCGGCGGCAAGGAGCTGGAGGAGCCGCTGGTGGTGCGGCCGACGTCCGAGACCATCATCGGCCACATGTACAGCCAGTGGGTGCGCTCCTACCGCGACCTGCCGCTGCTGATCAACCAGTGGGCCAACGTGGTGCGCTGGGAGATGCGCACCCGGCTCTTCCTGCGCACCACCGAATTCCTGTGGCAGGAGGGCCACACCGCGCACGCCACCGAGCAGGAAGCCATCGAGGAGACGCTGCGCATGCTGGACGTCTACGCCGACTTCGCGGTCAACGAGGCTGCCCTGCCGGTGATCCAGGGCAAGAAAAGCGACCGCGAGAAGTTCGCCGGCGCCGTTGCCAGCTACACCATCGAGGCGATGATGGGCAACGGCTGGGCGCTGCAATCGGGCACCAGCCACTTCATGGGCCAGAACTTCGCCCGGGCCTTCGACATCAAATTCCTCGACCAGAACAACGAGTTCCAGCACGCCTGGACCACCAGTTGGGGCCTCAGCACGCGCATGGTCGGCGCCATCATCATGGGCCACGGCGACGATCAAGGGCTGATGTTGCCGCCACGCCTGGCGCCGATCCAGGTCGTCATCGTGCCGATCTGGCGCAAGGACGCGGAGCGCGGCCCCGTGCTGGCGCTGGCCGATCAGGTGCACCGGACACTAAAGGCCGCGGGGATCCGGGTGAAGCTGGATGCCCGGGAAGAGGTCAACGCCGGTTTCAAGTTCAACGACTGGGAGATGCGCGGGGTGCCGTTGCGGCTCGAAATCGGCCCGCGCGATGTGGAGAAGAACGCCGTGGTGTTGGCCCGCCGCGATCTGCCCGGCAAAGAGGGGAAGACCTTCGGCGTGCCGGCGCCGGGCGTCGCGGCCGCGGTGCGAGAGATGCTGGACACGGTCCAGGCCGGCATGTTGCAGCGCGCCACCAAATTCCGGGACGCCAACACCCGTACCGTCAAGAACTACGACGAGTTCCGCGAGGTGTTGGAAGCCCAGGGCGGCTTTCTGCGCGTCCATTGGGCCGGCAGCAGCGAGGACGAGGACCTGATCAAACAAGAGACCAAGGCGACCATCCGCTGCTTCCCGTTCGATCCGCCGGAAGGCGAGGGGCCCTGCTTCTACACGGGCAAACAGACCGATTGCATAGCGATTTTCGCCCGGGCGTATTGATGCCAGGGGGAGGGTGAGGATACCCCGAACATCGGATAGACTTCCGAAGTCACCATAGGCTTCGGAAGTCTTGTTTTAAGAGCCGTGAGACGAGCGATTTGCATATTCCCGCGACCTTAAAATTGCGCGTTTCTTCTCAATTCCCTCTTGACACGACGGCAAAAAAGGCATATAGTATGAGTGACACGAGTTACTAACTCGCTTTATCTAAAGGTGGGCGCGACGAGGCGAAGCATGACCGGACAGAAACAGGTAACCAGTTCAGACGTGGCCAAATTGGCCGGTGTGTCGCGCACAACCGTCTCCTTCGTGTTGAACAACGCCCCCAACGCACAAATCCCTGAAGAAACCCGGCAGCGCGTGCTCATGGCAGCCCAGCAGCTCGGTTATTACCCCAACGCGGCAGCTCGCAGCCTGGCCAGCCAACACACCAACAATATCGGTGTTCTTCTATGCCAAAGTGCCGACCGGCTTTTCGCCGACGTATTCTTGATGGAGGTCCTATCCGGAATCCATCAAGTCATTCGTCCAAAAGGCTACCACATCCTCGTGGAGGCTGTCGAGGACGTGACCGCGCCGGATGCCTACATTGGTCTGGTACGTTCCCGCCATATCGACGGCCTGATGGTTTCCGGCCCGCGCGCAGATGATACCCAGTTACCCCGCATCCATGCCGAAAGGTTTCCGGTCGTGCTCTTGGGCCGGTTACCCAATAGTGATTTATGCCAGGTGGATGTAGATAACGTGCGCGGTGCCCGCGCGGCCGTGGAACATTTGCTGGCTTTGGGGCACCGCCGCATTGCATTCATCAGCAACGGGCCATTGGTTTACACCGCCAGCCGCGACCGCCTGCGAGGATATGTCGCTGCGCTCACGACGGCCGGTGTGCCCCATGACGAATCCTTGGTGCGCTATGGCAACTTCAGCCGAGCGAGCGGTTATGCGGCGATGCAGTCCTTGTTGGAGCTGCCCGAGCGGCCCACTGCGGTTTTTGTGGCCAGTGACGTGGTCGCGTTCGGCGCGTTGGCGGCCTTGCGGGACGCTGGCGTACACGTCCCGGACGAGATGGCGGTGATCGGTTTCGACGACGTACCCCTGGCCGATCAGGTTACCCCTCCATTGACATCTCTCCACCTGCCGGCCCGTGAACTGGGCCAGACCGCAGCCGAAATCCTGCTGAAGTTGATCGCTGGGGAAGCGATCACAAATCGTCTCGTGTCATTGGACACCAGACTGGTGATCCGTGAATCCACCGGCAAGCCAGGGACTTTGCAGAGCCAGCCAGACATGGCGGCGTCACAAGATACCAGGTAACCACCAGAAAAGCGCGTGTTCTGTCGGTACGGCGCAAAGCCGTAGTACTTTGCGGCGGAAATCCTTGTACAGTTGAAGGATATGCGCAAAGTACTTTAAACAGTTGGGCGGCGTGTTCTGCAACTGCCAAAGGACTTACGCCCAACTACTGTAGTAATCCCTGATGAATCAGTGGAATTCAGGAAAATCATCTGTGTCTACGCAAGGAGGTGAGGTCAAGCGGGCAAAGTAGCATGACGGTCGATGTATATTGTGCCTACGCATACACTTGAAGGAGAGAAAATACCATGTTAAACCATCGGAAGTTCCCTGTTTTGCTGGTCATGTTGTTGGTGATTAGCATGGTGGTGACCGCCTGCGGCGCCAAGCCCACGCCGGTCCCGACCCCCGTCCCGGCGCCCACTACCGCTCCTGTCACCCAACCCACGCAGCCACCGGCCGTACAGCCCACTAAGGCGCCGGCCGCGGGGATCGACTGCATGGGCGCCAAGGCCGGGGACCAGATCTCGATGCTCTATCAATGGTCGGGCGCCGAGGAAGAGAACCTCAACAAGATCCTGAAGCCGCTGGTGGATGCCTGCGGCATCGTCCTGGCCCCGGAATCCACCCGTGACCAGGCGCTGCTCGACACCCGCGTCAAGGCCGGCACCCCGCCCGACATCGCCTTCTGGAACGTCACCCAGTTGAACCAGTACAAGGACCTGCTCAAACCGCTGGACACGCTGGGCGTCCACGGCGCCAACTACGCCGGCTACTGGCAGGCCATCGGCACGGTCGGTGGCCAGTGGCTGGGGCTGCCGGTCAAGGCCGACATCAAGACCATCATCTGGTACAGCCCGGTGGCCTTCGACGCCTACGGCTACAAAGTGCCCACCACCTGGGCCGAGCTGGATGCGCTGGTCGAAAAGATGGTCGCTGACGGCCACGTCCCCTGGTCCCTGGGTATGGAATCGGGTGACGCCACCGGCTGGACCGGCTCCGACTTCATCCAGGACATCATGCTGGTCCAAAAGGGCCCGCAGTACGTCGACGACCTGATCACCGGCAAGGCGCCCTACAATGATGCCGGCGTCAAGCAAGCCTACGAGACCTACGGCAAGTGGGCCAAAGATCCCCAGTACACTGTCGGGGGGGCTAAGGGCACCCTCAGCACGGGTTTCCTCGACGCCATCTACAAGGTCTTCGCCGATCCGGCTGAGGCCATGCTGGTCAAGCAGTCCGGTTTCGCCGGCGGCGCCGTCAAAGAGAAGTTCCCCACCCTGAAGTACGGCTCGGACTACGACTTCTTCGGCGTGCCCGGCGCCCAGGGCGTGCAGGGCGGCTCCGATTGGATGATGATGTTCTCGGACAAACCCGCGGTCAAGGCGCTGGTTGCCTATCTGAGCAGCGACGCTGGCGCAGCCGAGTGGGCTAAGGCCGGCTTCGACCTCTCGCCCAATTCGAAGGCCACCGCCGCCTACACCGACGCCGCCCTGATCAAGAAGGGCCAGATCCTGGCCTCCGCCCAGGGCTTCACCCCCGACATCGGCGACACCATCCCCGGCGGCTTCGGCAAGGCCGAATGGACCGCCATCGTCGACTTCGTCAACGGCGCTGACCTCGATGCCGCCCTCGCTGCCGCCGCCAAGGTCCAGGCCGAAGCCACCCAGTAGCAGTTTGTGATAGCTGTGCAGGAACCCGGTTTCTCACCGAGATCGGGTTTCTGCACCGATGTGCGCCGGACATGTCCCACTCACAAGGAGGCCGCTCTATGAGCTCCAGGGATGACAAGGTCCCGAAAATCATGAAGCAGGGCCGCGTGGCGCCCTGGCTGTACGTGGCGCCGGCCCTCATCGTCATGAGCTTCTTCATTGTCTATCCGATGGTCAGCACGGTCCTGCTGAGCTTTCGCAACGCTGACTCGACGTTGCCAGCCACGGCGGCGTGCATCGCTGGCGAACCGTGTTGGGGCATCTTTGAGAATTACCGCTATGCGCTGACATCCCCGATCATGTTGACGGCGTTCCGCAACAACCTGTTGTGGATCCTGTTGATGGTCAGCGGCACGGTCGCCATGGGGTTGCTCATCGCCGTGCTGGCCGACCGCGTCCGTTACGAAAGGTTCGCCAAAGCGATCATCTTTCTGCCGATGGCGATCTCGTTCGTTGGCGCCGGCGTAATCTGGAAGTTCATGTACGATTACGGTTCCGGCAAGATCCAGATTGGCCTGCTGAACGCCATACTAAAGACAGTGGGGGTGTCGGCGGTCTCCTGGCTGACTCAGCCGGGCATCAACAACCTGGCGCTGATCTTGGTGGGCATCTGGATGTGGACCGGTTTTTCCATGACCATCCTGGCCGCGGCGCTGCGGGGCGTGCCCACCGAGATCGTGGAAGCCGCCCGGGTGGATGGTGCGACCGAGTGGCATGTCTTCTGGCGCATCATCGTGCCGGTCATCATGCCCACGATCGCCGTCGTGATCACCACCATGGTCATCAACGTACTGAAGATCTTCGATATCGTGTACGTCATGACCGGTGGCAACTACGGCACGGAGGTCATCGCCAACCGCATGTACGTGGAGATGTACAACAGCTTTCAGAGTGGGCGGGCCACCGCGATCGCGGTCGTGCTGATCCTCGTGATCATCCCCGCGATGATCTACAACATCCGGCGTTTCCAGGAGCAGGAGGCGATTCGATGAACACAGTGAACAAGATCAATCGTTTCCTGGCAGGCCTGCCAACCCACGTCGTCGTCATCGCGGTGTGTTTGCTCTGGCTACTACCGGCCTTCGGTCTGCTGGTCACCTCCCTCCGACCTTTTCAGGATATCAACGATACTGGCTGGTGGACCGTGCTATCCGCACCCAAAGGAATGGCCGACTACACTGCTTCGTGCGCTGCTTGCCACGGGGATGACGGCAAGCTGATCGCGACTGCTGATCTGACTGACCCGGAACTGATAGGCAAGTATCCACGCTCGCTGCAGTTGATGGCCATGCTGCGCAAAGAGATCGACGGCAAGCCGCACATGGAGGATCTGCCGGCGCCGGAGGCGCAGCAAGCGGCCGACATCGCCAACTATCTGCGGCGCATCTCGAACATCGAGAATCCGCCGCGGTTCACGGCCAGCAACTACGTGGATGCCCTGGTGGGCTACCGCGGCACCACCACCTACGCCAAGGACTGCGCCGCGGGCGCCCAGTCGTTGGATCTAAAATGCAACATCCGCGATCTGCTGAACCCGCGCGGCATGGGCCGGGCTTTCCTCAACACCCTGGCGGTGGCGCTACCCGCGACCGTGTTGCCGATTCTGTTCGCCGCCTTCGCCGCGTACGCGTTTTCCTGGCTGCATTTTCGCGGCCGGATGGCGCTGTTTGCCGTGCTGGTGGGCTTGCAGGTCGTACCGTTGCAGATGACATTGGTGCCGATCTCTCGGATCTACGCACAGGTGGGCTTGAACGGTACCTTTCTGGGCGTCTGGCTGTTCCACACCGGCTTCGGGCTGCCTTACGCGATCTACTTGATGCGCAACTTCCTGGGCTCGCTGCCGCGCGATCTGTTCGAATCGGCCTACCTGGACGGCGCGTCGCACTGGACGGCATTCCACCGGTTGGCGCTGCCGCTCTCGGTACCGGCCATCGCCTCGTTGGGCATCTTCCAATTCCTGTGGGTTTGGAACGACCTGCTGGTCGCATTGGTGTTCCTGGGCGGCAAGAACCCGGTCCTGACCTATCAGATCAGCAACATGGTAACGTCACTGGGGGCCGGCTGGCATCTGCTCACCGCGGCCGCGTTCATCTCGATGCTGCTGCCGATGATCGTGTTCTTCAGCCTGCAACGCTTCTTCGTGCGCGGGCTGTTGGCGGGGTCGGTGAAGGGGTAAGCGCGGCGCTTCGGATTGCGTGCGGCGTGCGGCGTTTTGCCTGCATACTGCGTATTGCGTGCTGCATGATCGACCGGCCGGATCGTGACCAAAAACAGCTCACCTGGTTCGTAATATGCAGTACAATGTCATTAAGATAAAGGAACTAGCCCAGACCTGACAGGTTGTCGGGGTCACTTTTCAGCATACATCCACATCTGATGAGACCGAATCCGGCTTGAAACGCTACTTCGGGAAACCTGTCAGGTCTTAACTTAATGACATTGAGCCCATCGCAGATAGCTCGAGTGCCTGTCTAACGCTGCACCTT
>MNXL01000104.1 GCA_001871755.1 Anaerolineae bacterium CG2_30_64_16 | reverse complement strand
TCTGCCCTGAAAATGGCCCCCCAACGATCTGGAATCGAGGCTTCAGCCGGTTTCTGCCGCTGACAACCAAACCGGCTAAAGCCTCCAGTCCAGGCCGTCCGTTTTTCATCCGTCGTGGCCCTTCGACGAGGCTCAGGACAGGCGGCGCGACCGGCATGGGCATCTGCCCTGAAAATGGCCCCCCAACGATCTGGAATCGAGGCTTCAGCCGGTTTCTGCCGCTGACAACCAAACCGGCTAAAGCCTCCAGTCCAGGCCGTCCGTTTTTCATCCGTCGTGGCCCTTCGACGAGGCTCAGGACAGGCGGCGGACACGGCATGAAAAACTGCCCTGAAAATCGCCCCCCCAGCCCCCCGACCCTTCGACGAGCTCAGGACAGGCTTTCGGGGGGAGCCAGGTTCCCCCCAGGATTGGGGGGTCAGGGGGGCGTGTTCATCCGCCGTGGGCAGATACCGAGCCAGCCGGGCGCGCAACAAGGAGGGGCTGAGCCGGTCGGTGTTGGCGAAGATCAACGCCCGCGGATGATCGTAGACCGTAAAGCTCTCGTCCGCATGATCGTCGGGGATCACGAGCCGGCCCAGCGTGGGGTAGGCTGAGAAGGTCGCCACCTGCCGATAGCCGAGCCCGCCCTCGAACAACAGCCGGTAGTACTGGCTGGTCATCGGATAGCGACCGGGGAGCCGCCCGATCGGCACGTAAAGCCGATTGCTGGCAATGATCAGATAGTCGGCGCTGCTCAACTCGGCCACCAGCGCATCCAACTTCTCCGGCGTGTCGGGGTCATAGAGCGGCAACTCGACCCGCTCGTACGCGCGCACCGGCGGCCGGCCGGGGACTTCGTCCATCCTGAGCGGCAACGAGTCGTCCCAGTGCTCCGTCAACAGTTTCGAGTTGGCGGGGATGTTCTGATAGATCCAGCGCGAGGCCTGGAGCCAGGGGTGCTCCTGCCGGTAGACCCCGGTGAACGCCAGCGTCCAGCCGACGGTGAAAGCCGCAACCGCCAGCGCGGCCGCAGTCCAGATCGCCTGCCCACGGCGGCCCCACCGGCCGCGCAGCCAACGATAACCGGAGATCGCCGCGCCGGCCCCAAAGACGAGCAGAAACGGCAGGAGCGGGGCCATGTAGCGCAGGAACTTCGTGTGGAAGCTGCCGGTCGTGGCGAAATAGGGCACGGCCCAGGCCAGCATCACGATCAGCGCCGGCTCAGAAACCTGGTTTCTGATCTTTCTAATCACGACCCGCACGATCGCCCAAACAAACCCGCCCCACGCGACCAGCCCCAGCGGCCACCCCAGGCCCCACTGGCTGAGCTGCTGGATGAAGTACCAGTAGGGCGCGGCGCCGATGTACTGGCGGGTATACGGCGCGTCCATCAGCCCACTGACCATGGCCTGCTGCGAAATGATGTTGCCCGCATAGGCCACGAACTCGATAATGGCAAACGGGTTGGTGACCGCGAACACGGTCAGCGCGACTCCACCGACCGCGACCAGCCGGCCCATCACAATGACGACCTTGCGCGCCCAGTCCCCTTCACCCAGCCGGAAACATGCCGCGGCCAACAGCGGCGCGGCCAACAGCACCGCGCTGAACTTCGAGCCGACCGCCAGTCCGGTCATGGCGCCGGCCAAGAGCCACGTAGTCCAGTCCCGTATCAGGTATTGGGTATTGGGTATTGGGTATTGCGCGTTGTGTGACTCGCCGGTTCGCCCATTCGCGGCTTCCGCCCAACGCGCGGCCAGCGCCACGGCCGCCACTGTGCAAAAGGTCAGCACCATGTCCACCGCGGAGAAGTGGCTGAGTTGGATCGGCAGCACGGCGAACGCGTACGCGGCTGCGGCGAGCAGGCCGGCGGCGGGGTGCGGATTGCGGATTGCAGATTGCGAATTGCGTACTGCGTGAACTGCCGGCTTGCTGATTTGCCGATTTGCCGATTTGCCGGTTTGCCGGTTTGCTGATTCGCCGGTTTGCTGATTCGCCGACTCGTTGATTCGCCGATTCGCCGATTCGCTGCGTCGCCCGAACGTCCAGTTGGCCAGCGCGTAGACCAGAACCAGCGTGCCCAGATCACACAGGGCCGAGATAGCGCGACCAACCAGCGCCAGGTAGTCATACTCGGCCAGATGCCGGCCCACCGTGTAAATGGGCTGAAAGATCGGAGGGAAAACCAGGGTGGTCTCCCCCAGCCATTGGCCCACGGCCTGCGCGCCATGGGCGACGACCACCAGGAGATAGAGGGGGAAATGGCCGTAGGCATAGCTGCGCGGCTTGCCGGCCAGCGGGTCCCCTGAACCTGTCGAAGGGTCGCCCGCGTTCGGCGGCCAGCGGAAGGGATTGATCGGCGAGCGCGCCGGATCGAGCGCGGTGGCGAGATCTTCAGGCGCGGAAACGCTGTCGGCTACCCAAACGATAAAACGCTCGTCCGGGTGGACGTGCTGGAACTGGTCCCAGTTGATGTGGGTCAGACGCAGCGCGGCCCCCGCGATGAGCACTACGCAAAACGTAAAACGTAAAACGTAGGAGGACATCCGGCGGCCTGACAGAACACGCGCCACGTTTCACTGCACCGGCGACACGAACGGCTCGACAGGCGGCAGCGGGGACTCGGCGGGCGCCGTGGCAGGGCTCTGCGTCGGGGTCGGCTGAGCGCGAGCCGGTTGGGGGCCGATGGTCATATTGACCACCGGCTCAACCGGCGTGCCGCGACCGATCACGCGGTAGATGCGCACGGCGCCGCCCTGATAGGCCACTTGCAGATAGCCCTGGCCCGCCAACTGGTCGAACTTCGCCAAACCTTCAGGGCTGTAGTACGCCCGCTCCATCTCGCCGACGATGATGTAGGCCACGCCGTAGTGGTCGATGAGGTGCTGAGCCCGGCGCACGTCGGTGGTGTCGTAGATCTCCTGGACGTGGCCCAGCCGCCGATCGATCTCGGTGCTCGGCACCACCGAGCGCTGCTGCTTCTGGTGCCAGTCCCACCCTTGCACGTCCGGCAGCCCGGTGTAGATGCTGAAGCGGCTGCCCCAGCGATAGCCGGGCGAGTTACCCTCCAGGATCACCGGCGAACCCTGCACGTTCTCCAGCATCCACAGGATGGCCGCCTTGTCGTCCGCCAGCCGCAGGTCGCGGTTGTTGTCGGAGTACTGGGCCTGGTCCATGTACGCGATGCCGTCCAGCCCGTGCGGCGACGCCTCGGCCGAGAAGCGATCCCGGATCTTGGCCCGCGCCGCGGTCAACGGATAGAGCATGACCCCCACAAACAGGGCGATCGTCACGATCCACGCCAGCCGGCGCAGTCCGGGCAGCCAGCCGCGCGCCCGTTCGACCCAACTGGCCAGCCCGAACGCGCTCCCCACCCCAAAGAGCACCCACGCCTGCATGTAGAACTTAAACACCGTGTTCATCCGGCCAATATCGTCCTTCTGCCGGATCACTTCCACGCCCATTGTGATCGCCAACGCCAGCGCGATCAGCAGCAGCGCCAGGCGCCGGGTCGAGGGGATGTCGCTGCCGAACGCCAACACCCCGGCCAGCACGAACAGCGGCAGCGCGATCAACCAGATCCTGGCCCCGAGCGCCCAGCCGGCCCCTGTCAGAATCAACGCCGCGGCGATGACGATGCGAAGGTATGCCTTCGGCATGATTGCCTTCGGCATGACGTTTTCCAGCCACGCCGGTGTCTCGCGGTCGCGCAGTTGCACCGCCAGCTCGCTCAGCAGATAGATGACCGTCACCGCCAGGAAAAAGCCCCAGACGGTCAGGTAGTCCGAGAGGTTCGTGGTAGCGTCTTTCCAGCGCTGCAAACCCGCGTACTGGGTCGCGTAGTATTTTGTGTAAGGGTAGAAGGTCAGGCTGGCGACCGCCACCAGGATCACCGTACGCCAGAGCACCGCCACCGCGGCGCGGAACAGGAACGCCAGCCGCTCGTCCAACGCCTCCGGGAATGGCATCCGCCGGCGCCGCTCCACCTCCAGCAGCGAGAGTGCGATCAACCCGACCAGGATGTAGGTCGGGAAGTCCCAGGTATTGGTGGCCCGCAGCGCGCCGACCACCAGACCAAGCAGGATGATCGGGAGCAAATCTCTCAGAGAGATGTGCCACGGGGATGGTTCGGTATTCGTTATTGGGTATTGGGTATTAGGTATTGGGTCGGCGGGATGAGCGTCATCGCCCAAATACCCAATACCCAATACCTTATTCCACCCATTCCGCGCCAGCGCCACCGCCGCCGCCAACGCCAGCAACGTCAGCGGCAGCGCGATCATGTGCGCGTGCAGGTCGGCGTAGGTGAAGGTGAAGAACGGGAACTCGTTGATCGTGTCCGGGATCACCCGCGACGCGTTCCAAAACCACCAATCGTTGGGGAAGCCCAGGTCGGCCTTGCCGCTCAACCAGGCCCACGCGCCGCTCAGCCCGCGCACCAGGGGGGCAAAGCCCGGGATGGTGCTCTCGAACTGGACCGTAGACCGCATCGACCACTGCTCGAACAGCAGCTTGACGTTGCCCAGGTTGCCGGCAAGCACGACGAAGACCGTGGCAGCCAGACCGGCGAGAATTGGTAGATTGGTAGATTGGGAATTCGGAGGTGCGCTTTCCCCACTTACCAATCTACCATCTACCAATCTACCATTGGCTGAACTTCCCTCCGCCAGGCTATACGCCACGGCAAACGCGCCCAGCCCGGCCAGCCCGAACAGGGTCGGCACGGCCAGGTTGTACGCCACCCACGGCACGATGCCGCTCAGCTTGATCAACGTGCCGACGATCACGAACCCGAAGTAGTAGTAGCTCAAGAAACCGCCCGCGTGCCAGGGATCGTAGGGCGGGAAAGTCGTGGACTTGATCACCGCGTTGAGGTAGGCGAAGTCCATCGGCTTTTCGCCCCCGCGCGCCGGATGCCACAGGTCCGGGTTGCCGATACGGATCAGCAGGAACAGGGCGAAGAGGGCCAGGAAGAGCGCCTCCTCGGTCAGCAGCAGGGAACGTCGTTCGCGCACGAACTTGAGCATCTCCCCGCGACGCCGCCAGCAGAGCAGCCCTCCCACGACGATCAGCAGCCCCAGCATCAAGGCGATCCACCAACGCTGGTACGGCGCCACCTTCAGGCTCGGCCCAATCCAACTGAGCCACGCCAGCAGCAGCGCCCCCAAAGTCTTGCTGACCCCATAGCCCCGGTCCGACAGGCCGCGCAGGGCCACGAACGCGATCGGGAACGCGACCACGCCCAGCAGTTCGAGCAGAAGCAGCCAGGCGATCACCGACATCCCTGGCCACCGGTTGACCAGCCCGTCCAGGTTGAAGATCCGGGACCAGGCGCCGCCGGCTTGCTGCTGCGCGGCCTCCTCATCGGTCAGCATCAGGGCAGTGGGCGCCGCGCTGACCTGTTTGGGCCACATCTGGATGGTGAACTCCAGATCCACCGCATCCAGGTAACTCCGCACCAGCCCCTCGCTGTAGGCCGGCGTCTTCTTGAAGATGTAGACCTCCGGGTGATCGTAGACGCTGAACGCCTCCTCGGCCCCTGTGTCGTCGAACTGGATGCCGAAGATCGTCGGGAACGACGTCACGTGCAGCGCCTGCTCGAACCCCAACTTCTCGGCAAAAAGCAGTTGATAGTATAGCGTCGTCATGGGATAGCGCAGCGGCAGCCGCGGGATCGACCCCCACAGCCGATTGCTGGACAGCACCAGGTAGTCCGCCTCATTCAGCCACTGGTAGAGCTGCTCCCGCTTCTCCGGCGTGTCCTCCCAGTACATCTGCATGTTGCCGTCGTTGGAGCTGCTCAGCCCCTTGAGCCCGAAGGAGCCGAAGCCATCTTTGCCCTCGATGCGCAGCGGCAGCCCGTCATCCCAGTGCTCGTTCCCGATGTGACTGCCGGGCGCGACGTTCTGATACATCCAGCTCGACGCGGTGACGCGGCTCAACGGCCGGCGGTAGATCGCCAGGAAGCCCCAACCCCACAGCATGGTGCCGATGACGACGGCCGCGAGAAGGGCATAGGCGAAGCTGGCGGCTCGAAGCTGGAAGCTAGATGCTAGATGCTGGAAGCTAGATGCTAGATGCTGGAAGCTAGATGCTAGATGCTGGAAGCCAGACGCCAGACCGCGCCAGTTTCCAGCTTCCAGTTTCCAGTTTCCAGCTTCCAGTTTCCAGCTTCCAGTTTCCAGTTTCCAGCTTCCAGCCTTCTCCACCACCCACCACAACACCCACGCGGCCATCAGCGCGTAGATCGGGTAGAGCGGCAGGTAGTAGCGCATCGACTGGACGTACTGCAAGCCCTGCCACAGGAACATCCCGCCGATCCAGACCACCGGCAGCAAGTGCGCTCGAACCGCCTGTCCGTTGTATCGGGTTGTGAGACCTCGCAACACCTGCCAGGCAGCCAGCGCCCAGCCGGCCCAGGCGGCCAGCCCCATCGGCAGCCCCATGCCCCACACCACCATGTTCACGAACGGAAACACGAACGGCGTGCGGCTGGTCCACTGATGCCCCGGCGGCGTGTCTGCGTCCCCCGCGATGAGCTGCCGGATCTGGCGCATGTTGTCCTGCCACTGTTTGGACAGGCTGAAATCGAGCACGCTGGCGCCGCCGAACGCGTACGGCTGAGCCACCCGGAAGACCGCGACCGCGACGATGGTCATCAGCAACAAACGGAACAGCGTCGCCTGGAGCAGGTTGGCCAGCCAAACCCCCTCCCCGGCCCTCCCCCTCAAGGGGGAGGGAGAGGTAGCAACGGCTCTCGCCCCTTCGAAGGGGAGAGTTGGGGCAGCGGTTTCCTCCCCTTGGAGGGAGAGGGTTGGGCCAACAGTCCCCTCCCCTTTAAGGGGGAGGGTTAGGGAGGGGGTTGCACGCCAATCGTCCCACAGACGAATCCCCGCCGCCAGCAGCGCGATGCCGGCCAGCGGCGCCAGGTTGATGCGGCAGGCCAACGCGGCGCCCAGGCTGGCCCCCAGCGCCAGATAGCTGATCCAGCCGCCGTCCCCTTGCCCTTTGCCCTTTGCCTCTTGCCCCCCACCCTGCGCCACGCGGATGGCAAAATAGAAGGTCAGCAACGCGAAGAACGTGCCGAACGTGTCCACCGTGAAGAAGTGCGACTGTTGCAGCGGCAGCACTGCGAAGGCCAGCAGCGCCGCGGCCACCAGCCCAACCTTCCGGCTGTACAACCGCCGCCCGATCACATAGATCAGCCACACCCCGGCCAGATCGAACAGCCCGGAGAGCGCTCGCCCCACCAGATGGACACCCCCGTAGCCGGCCAGGTCCAATGGCGCGCCCGGCCCGCTCGTCCAAAACAGCGCCACATCATTCAGTTTGTCCGCCGCGACCGAGACCACCTTGACGATGAAGATCGGCAGCGTGCCGTACACGAAGAAGCCGTAGTTCTTGTTGTACGGGTTCATCGGCGACTGGGTGCTGTCGAAGAACTCCCCCAGGTTTTTGGGCAACTGGAGGGCGTCCTCCACCATCGTCAGAAAACGCTCGTCCGGATGGATGTGCGTGCCCTCGTCCCAATCCAGATGGCTCAGGCGCAAATACGCGGCCACGATCAGGATCAGCGCCAGGAGCAGGCGTTCGCCGCGATGTTCGAAGCGCAGCCAATCGCGCAGGGCGGCCCAGCCAGCCCTTGTGTCGAAAGTTTCCTCTGTCATCTGCATGGCACCTATTTCAACATTAGATCCGTCCACGCGGACCACTGGCCCGGCGCGCCCGTCGGGCCGATGATGTGATCGCCATCCAAGACCTGCACCCGCCAGCGGTATTCTCCCGGAGCCAGGTCGGCCTGGCCGGCCGGGGTGAGTGGCGCGGCGGAAAGCACCCGCCAGATTTCCTGCGCGCCGATGTCGAGGGTCGGATCATCCACCGTCAGCACGGCATCCACCAGCCGGTCCCCTGCGATCACCTGCACCGCCCAACGCCGCGCGTCGGCTGCCGGACTCGGCTCAGGCGACGCCGAACCCGACGGCAGCAGGTCAAAACGCCCCGCCCGCGTCGACACGACCGGCGAGCGGTACACCATCTGCCACAGCCCGCCCTCCGGCTCGAATCCCGGGTCCGGGCTGAAGACCAACGCGTCGATGAAGACGCTCATGTGCCGGCTCCCGGCATAATCGCGGTGTAGCGTAACCGGAATCGGGCCGGCTGGCAAATCCAGTTCCCCCAGCCGCTCCCAGAGCCATTGATTGAACTGATTCGGATTATGTAGAGCTGCCGGGAACGCCTGCCCGGCGACCGAGATCGTCAAAGCCATCTCCATCGTCTCGCGACGATGGGTGCGGGCCCACACCGTGTAGCGCCCCGCCGCCGGCAGTAGCGCCTGCGCGGTGACATCCTGGGCATCAAACCAGTCACCCAGATAACCCCGGCCGCTGAAACGCGGGGCAAACCGGCCCTCCACGTACCACGACGGCGAATTGAAAATGTCCTCGGCTTCCAGCCACACGACGCCGGGCGCATGGCGCACGATCTCGATCACGGCCTGCGACTCCATCTCCGCGGGTTGGGTCTCCCACGTGAACGCGATCTGACTGCCCGCGGCCACGGGCTCGGCCGGACCGGTGGGATGCACCGAGACGGCCGCGGTGCAGGCCGGCTCCTGCAACCCCTGCTCCGGGATGCGGATCACGTCGAAGCGCGGGCCAGGCTGGATGGTCACCTCCGGGAAACAGCGCACCGCGGCATCGATGATCGCCTGGCGCTCGGGCTGCAAGGTACCCGTGCCGTGGTCGTAGAGCACGGCCGCGGCCGTCAACCCCGGCCCCTCGCCGGACAATGCCGGCAGCAACTCGTCGTACGGCAACAGGCGATAGTACGCGTCCTCCTGGCCGACCGGCGCGGTCCCCCAGACCACGAACTCCAGGAACTCCCGGTCCCACTCCACGAAATCGTCGTAGCGCGGCATGTAAGGCACGTAGAGCCGCGCTCCAGGCGCCAGGTTTGCGGCCGCCATGTCGGCCATCTCCCGCCGGGTGATCCGTTCCGAGAAGTCCTTGATCTCGTGGAGATAGACGTACAAGTTGTTGATCCCCACCAGGAGCAGGAACGCGACCAGAGAGAGGGTAGGGATGCGCGCACCTGACCCCCTGGCCCCCTTCCCTAAGAGGGAACCTAACCCCCTAACCCCCTTCCCTGCCAGGGAAGGGGGAACCGGACTCCCCTCCCCGCGCCGGGGAGGGGCTGGGGGAGAGGTCGCCACCGTCCGCACCAGCATCATCAGCCCCGCCGCGGCCATCAGGTAGAACGCGGGGAACGCCGGGTAGAACACGCGCACCCAGGGTGAGCCGAAAACCACTGCCGCGGGGAAGAAAAGCAGCAGGAACCAGAGTGGGGCCAGCCCGTTCTGACCGCGACGCCAGCGCACGATCAGATAGACCATCCCCAACGCGGCCAGCGGGATCAGCGCCGCGTTGAAGATCGGGCCATCCCGGTTCACCAGGAAATCGCCCCACCGTTGGTACGAGAAGTTGGCCAGCGTCTGGTTCAGGTTCTCGCGCAACTGCGGCCAGATCTGCGCCCAGCCGCTTAGCCCTTCGCGGGTCAGCGAGCCCATGCTCTTGTTGTGATCCCCGCGGCGGGTGTTGATGTAGAACAGCGCGCTCTGCGCCACGGGCAGGATCGGCAGGAGGAACAGCACAAATCGCCCCGGCTTGCCCAGCCAGTCGCCGCGGGCCGGCAACCACTTGACCCGCCGGTCGACCAACAGCCGCCACCCCATCCACAGCCCGATCACCACGGGCGCCATGAAAAACGTGTCGAACGTCAGCAGGCCGGCCACCACGGCCAGACCGGTCAACGGATACCAGTACCAGCGCTGCGTCGTGACCGCGTAGACCAGGAACGTGAAAGCGGCGATCAGCGGCAGCTTGATCTGGCCCTCGACGTGCGACAGCCGGCTCGCGCTGATGTCCGCGATGGAGACCGCCAGCAACGAGGTCGCGACCAGAGCACCGGGCGGTCCGAGCATCCGGCGGGCCAGCAGGTAGAAGAGCGCGGTGGCGACCACGCTCAGGAACGCCACCTGCCAGCGCGCGGTGCGGAGGCTGATCCCCATCAACCGATAGAAAAACGCCTCGACCCAGTAGGTGTAGGGCACGCGCTCGTGCCGGTAGTCCGAATCCCAACGCGATTCGCCCGCGAACATCTCAGCGGCCGTCTGGGTGGACCACTTCGCCTCGTCCCCCTCGATGCCGTATGGCGCCCGGTCGAAGCGATAGAACCGGGCGAACGCCGCGACCAACACGACCAGCACGACCAGCAGGATCTCGGTCCGCCGGCTCATCCCGCCAGCTTGCGATGGCTCTACCTTAACCTCGGCCTCGGCCTTAGTCTCAGCCTTGACCTGGTCGCCGCGCAGAACCAACAACCACAGAGCCAACAGCAGCGCGGCCGCGGCATACAGCGCCGCGGCCGGAACCCACTCCTGCCG
>MNXL01000365.1 GCA_001871755.1 Anaerolineae bacterium CG2_30_64_16 | reverse complement strand
ACAAGTGGACGGTCCCCATCTACTACTCGGACGCCAACACCCCACGTTACAACGTCAAGCTCACGGCGGATTGGGCGCGCTGGTTTGCGACGACGATGAACGGCGTCCCAATCCCCGACTGGGCCGCGCCCGACCCGCAGGACGATGGAAGTATGACCATCGTTGACCTGACAACGAATTGCGAATACGATTTCTGGCAGGCGAAAAACCAGAACGGCCAATGGCAGGCAAGCTGGGGGAACAGCCTGAAAATAGACGGGCAGGGAATCTTCCCAAAAGGATTGTCCGCGCGCGGATCCGGTTTCGCGTTGCTCGCCGGAATGATCTGGCCCGATGAATTAAGAAATGGAAGGATCGACCATGCCCTGCTCTTCAGTTACAACTACACCAAAAGCGGGGGTCCCGTTTCACCGGCAACTGAAAGCGATGGAGAGTCTCTGTCCGCCGACGCCATTCCCGAAGGCGCACGCATTCAGCTCGATCCCACGCTGAACCTTGACACACTGAATCTTACTCCGTATGAAAAGACGATTGCGAAAGCGTTGCAGGAATATGGAATGATCCTGGGAGACAATTCGGGCGGGGGCATCTCACTCTACGCCGTTCATCCGATGAGCGCACAGGGCAATCTTTATGAAGGCATCCTGCCGCCGCCCGACCCAATGGATGGGTTTGTCCTCCTTCCGAACATCCCAGTGGACAAGTTTCGCGTTTTGCTGTTGGGCCCGCAGATTCCAGACCCCGAAATTGCGCTGGTTCCAAGCGGTTGCGCTGAGATGAGATGAGGCGAAAGACGCTTTGAATTCTGACTTCCATAGCCGGGAATAGCCGAATAAGAAACTCCCGCCCAATTGTGAACAGCAAGCTGCCGCCCAACACCGCGTGCAGGCGACGGGGCTTACGCCGCGCTAATTCAAAGGTTCTGGTGATAGCGCCCCGCGCCTGACGCTGGCCGTTAGGCCGCCATACTTGGCGGCGCAATCTAACGGAGGTGCAAAATGCTACGTTCAAATGCGAGGCTGTTGGTTACACTGCTCTTGGGAGCACTGGTAATCGTTCTGTTAGTGGCCCTCAATAGCTTGGGTCGGAGCTCAGTCGGGCTGACGGCTCAGGCGTTCCAGTCACCTGTTGAGACACCAACACAACTCCCTTATCCACCACCTGGAACCCCTACCCCATCACAGCCTGGGACCCCTACGGCGGGGCCAACACCTCCGGGGCTCAGAGCCTTGGAAGAAGATGGCGACGCTTTGCTGGACTTCTTTGAAAAAGAGCTGGAGTTTCAGGATGCGTTTGGGGGCATTTACCTGGAGCATGCTGCTGGTAGTGAGGATTATACTGCCGGTGGCAAGTTGGTCTTGCAGCTTGTGCGAGACCACGAGAAAGTAAATGACATTCCTGCAATGTTACCATCCCTCCGGTATCCCGAACGACTGCGCATCGAGTGGGTTGATTTTTCTAGTGAGCGGCTGGAACAGCAATTTTGGGCAATTTCGAACGCTGCTACACAACATCCCGAGCTCCAAGCGGTGTCTATTAATGGAAGAAATAATCAGGTTGAGGTGCTAATCGCTCCATCCGATGCATGGAAAATATCTGATGGAGTCGTTGACAAAGCATCTCTTCCCGACGTTCTTGCCACATTGGTAGCCGATCCATCCGTTATCGTCCGGGAAGGCGAGATTGAAGAAGAACCTGTTGCAGTGAGAGGGGGCGACAGTTGGAGCAATACAAGTGGTGGGAGCAATTGTACTCTTGGATTCAAGATCGAATACAACAACACGTATTCCATGCTGACTGCCGGGCACTGCATCAGTGCGCTGGGGATGGCGGCAGGGGACGATGTATACCATAACACCACAAAGATTGGTACTTACTCAGGTGTTTATAAAGATGGAGCATCGTCAAGTAGCGGTACGGGTATTGATGCTGCGATCCTTTATATGAACGATTTTTGGACTGCTTATGAGGATGTCATTGACTACAGTTCCTACCGTGACATCGTTGGCTCGACTGATAATTACGTCGCAGGATACTGGCGGTGCCGGACGGGAAAGAGCTCTGGAACGGATTGCGGCGAAATAAAATGCACAAGTATTACGTATCAATCCGGCGGACGCTGGTACACTGACATGTTCACGATCGATCCAGACTCGGTGGGAGGCGACAGCGGTTCACCAGTGTACAGACCAGAGACCAACTCAATGGCAAGCGTCGCTGGGGTTGTACACAGTCGTGTAAGTGGGGCAACTTGTATGAGCGGCTGGGACACGTCTGCTTCAAAGTGGCACAATATACGCGACTATTGGAGTCTAACCTTGATAACTGGCGATGCCTATCTCCCCCTGATACTAAAATAGACTTGTGGCGCAATAGGGGTTACCCGCCATATGTGGCGGTTGAGCAGCACAATTTGCGTCCTTTGACCGCCATATGTAGCCAATTCTGCTATTACACCACAAGTCTATAGATAGCAAGTAGCGAAGGGTGCAGTGGACCCCCAAAAATTGGACGGTAGGTAAAGAAAGTCTTGTGTACAAAGGAGGTCAAGATGAAACGTTTCGTTTTGGTTGGCTTTCAGTTATTCGCTGTAACCGCAGGTTTTCTCTGTTTGACAGTGGGTTGTACGACTGAGGGTGGTACCGGGATAACCCCGACTCACACTTACATTGTGCCGGTGACTAGCGAACCAGACCCGCTGGACGGCACACGCTGGGAATTGGTGGCCTTTGAAAGCGAGGCCAGGACACCCAGTATTCCCGAACAACCCAGACTGTTCATTGCATTCAATAGAGGCGAGTTAAGCCTGCAAGGCGGTTGCAACGTTGTCAGTGGGCATTACCGGATTGAAAATAACCGTATCACAATTACATTTGTGGAAGCAACCCTGGTGGACTGTTCGGATTCAATGCCAGGGATTAATGAGATAGAAGATGCGTTTTCTAATGCCATGCCAACATTCAAGTCGTACATGATTGAGGGTGACCAGCTTCGTATCCGCTATGCTGATGGTGAGTTATTATTTCGCCATGTTTCAGAATAAACTCCAGATTAAATATGAAAACGAGAGTTGAAGAATAAAACAGCCCAACCCCACATGCACTTGACCGTGCTACGTACGAGGGCAAGCGACGCGTTTTGCAAACATTTCGTTCTGGTTCAAGCGAGTCTCGGAGCCAAAACGCACGGCAAGTGATGTCAACATTAGGCGTCCAATGTGACACTGTGGTCAACCAACACGGCTTCGCCGTGACGCACGACTTGCCGCCGAATAGTTCGCTGGCCGCAATTCATGAACATCGTCGAGAGGTGAACGCTGCTGTGACACCATTCAAGCCAAAAGAGCTGGTAATCGGCGGCGTGATCGCCGGTTTGATCGCTTGGGGCTTCACCGACATGCTACTCAACGCTGTCGAGACGATGGAAAGTCTGCCAGAATATCCACCTTCCGTCGTACCAGCAAGCGCAGCTACGATCATCGCTTGGATCGCAACGTTCTTGGCGTTCGGCGCAGTAGTCTTCGCCATCTGGGGAGTCTCGAAAGGCATTCCCGGTTGGGACGACTGGGCGCAACGCCATGCAATCAGAGCGGTTATACCAGCGCAGTTTCTGTTTGCTTTTGTGCCCATCGCGGTAGGCGCATTCGTGATGACCGTGCTTCGACGCACCTCTTGGGGTGGCTGGTTGTCGTGCCTAAGCCTACCGACCATCTTGGTGTTAGTGGTTGTGCTGTTGCGCAAAGGAAAAGGCACGTAGCCTTTGTCCATCTGTTCGGCAGTTGGTCGCGGCAGTGGGTCGTCAGCACGGTTCGCCGTCATGGGCGGCGGGTCTTGTTGGGTGGGGTTGGTCACCAGGGCGGGGCCTAGTTATGGTCGGCGGGGCAGTCGCCCACCCCGCCGCCATTCCAGAACCGGACGTGAGACCCTTCGACTACGCTCAGGGCAGGCTTTTCGCCTCATCCGGCTCCTCAGCACATTGGCCGTTGTCAGCGGAACCTTGTGCCGTGCGCCTGGTCATGGCAGTGACCGTGCAGCAGCGCCCAGTTCGAGTACCGGTTGTTACGGTGGTTTCCGTCCAGGTGATGCACTTCGAGCACGTCGGTTGCCATGAAGCGGAGTCCGCAGTGCGGACAGCTACCGATCTGGCGTTGCAGCAGAGTCGTTACCCGCCGGGGTAGCTCTGGGTTGCGGCCCAGACGGGTGGCCCAATACGGTAGCCGTTGCAGATTGCGGACACGCTGATAGTCGCCACGGCGTTCGGCTTGGTAAAACTTGTCCTGAGCGAAGGGAAGGATGCGCTTTTGGAGCCGGTAGACGTTGCGCTGAAACTGCTTCCAGGGTAACGCCTGCCAATCTTCAGTAGGTGTTTGGGCCTCTGCCATAAGATTCAAGCTCCTTGTGTACCTTTACCGTCCAATCTGCCGCGCCCACGTCAGCGTATCCTCACGTTTCTGTGAGGCATTGGCTTACTTCGACAGGCTCAGTACAAGTCTTGGGCGATCCTACCCGCGGCTGCCATGCGGCCGGTTGCCTGCTCGAACGTACCGAGAGCCAGCCGCGGGTTACACCGTTCCGTATGTCCATTTGGCGTGACCGTAGAGCCTGTCCTGAGCGCAGCCGAAGGAGTGGTGCTTTACGCCGGATTCCATCTGGATGGCTGCTGCGCCCCAATGTGCGGCGCAGCCTGGAATCGTTCCCGTTTGGGCCTGCCGGTAAACCAGCGTCGGCAGGGTCTTGATGACGGCGCCTCGTCCGTACCTTGACTCGTCGTTACCCATAGTCACTCGCTCGGCGTGTCGCTTCGTCTGGTTCGTAGCTTAACGCCTTTCTGGCCCGCTTTCGACGCTTGAGAACCAGTCGCCCGCCGAGGGCCAGCGCCGTCGCCCAGCCATCTGGGCGGTCGGAGTTGATGTCCCGCCCCAGTTGCGGTATCATCGCACCGACATGGCCACACAGTTGTCAAAGGCCTGTCCTGAACAACGTGACAGGATCAAACGACCTTTGCCGTCCAGCCCCCGTGCGCCATTGCGCGGTTTCGGACGAACGGGTCGCACACATTGCGTCAAGCTGACGGCTGCGCCGGTGGAGCTCGCGCGATTGAGGGTAGGGTGTGGCGCAGCCGCAGCTTACGCGGGCCGTTAGGCCGAAACAAACGTGAGCTTGTTGACAATCGGCGCTTTACGTTAGTGCTCCACCTTGAGGAGGAACGCAATGACAGGTGCTCAGAAGTTCTCTCATGGGCAAAGTGTTCTACCTCCATGCGCCGGATGGGATTGACGGTGATCACACGCGTGCTGCGCGACAAGTCTGTCCGGAGTCTCTCTGGAAGGTCGCTTTTCGCAAGCTCGACCCACTCGATTCCGTTAAGTCATTGGATGATCTCCGTGCACCGCCCGGCAATCAGCTTGAGGCTTTGTCCGGCGATCGCAAGGGGCAGTTCAGCTTCCGCATCAATCGCCAATACCGTATCTGTTTCGGATGGACTGAGTTCGGACCAGACCAGGTGGAGATCGTAGACTACCACTGAGACGACTAGATGAGGCAATAATATGGTGCGCATTCCAACTCACCGTCAACCGACGCCTCCAGGCGAGATACTCCTGGAGGAATTCCTGCTGCCGATGGCTATCACACAACGCCAACTTGCCGATGCCATTCACGTGTCCTACCAGCGGGTCAACGAGATTGTCAATGGGCGGCGCGGCATAACACCCGCCACGGCCCTGCGACTGGCTAAGTTCTTTGAAGTATCGCCGGATTTCTGGATCAACCTCCAACTGCGCTGGGATTTGTATCATGCGCAGCAGACCGAGGTCAATGACCTGATGGCGATTCGTCCGCACCGGTTGGCCGCGCCAGCGACCACGTAGCGGCGGTGGGGGTTCGAAACAGTTGGTTCGTGTGTCCTGAAAGTCATCGGCCTATGCCGCTGCGCTCAGTCCGGTGGAAGTCCGGTCGTGGCTTCGATAAGCTCGATAGCGACAAACCACCCGTAATAGAGGAGGTGGCGCTCGCCCGGCAGGTGCACGCCAACTGTATCCGCCCATGGATCGAGTTCTCGGCATGGATGGCTGCCCCGGCTCAACGCATACCATGGCGAGTTGGGCAAGGCTTCGGCTGCATTCTTTTCTTGGACGTTCCGTCGCACGATCGCCTGCTATCGCACTCACCCTCTTCCAGTCATATATCCCTTGTGAAAACCGGAGAACTGATAAGCCCTGTCGCCGCTATGATGCGTGTCATTTTGGGACCAGGATGTGGTACAATGCGGTGGTGAAGTAGAGATGAAAGAAGGAAGTGCACGCAATGCTTCTAGCTGGTGACATCGGTGGGACCAAGACCATCCTGGCAATCTATTCGCCCGAGGGCGGGCCACGAACGCCGTTGGCCGAGGCGACCTTTCCCAGCGCCAACTATCCCAACCTGGAGGCGGTGGTGCGCGAGTTCCTGGGTCACGGGAGACGGCCGGTCGAACGCGCGATCTTCGGTGTGGCCGGGCCCGTGCGGCTGGGTCGCGCAACGACGACCAATTTGCCCTGGGTGATGGATGAGGCGCAGCTCCAGGCCGCGCTCGGCATCCCTGACGTCAGCCTGTTGAACGACCTGGGCGCCATCGCCCACGCGGTGCCGTTCCTGAAGCCGGTCGACCTGCACACATTGAACGCGGGCCAGCCGGAGCCGGGCGGCGCGATCGCCGTGATTGCGCCGGGCACCGGCCTGGGTGAGGCGTACCTGACATGGGATGGGGCGCGCTATCAGCCACACGCGTCAGAGGGCGGTCACACCGACTTTGCGCCCACTGACCTGCTCCAGGTCGAGCTGCTGCGTTACCTCTTGGGGCGATTCGATCACGTCAGCTATGAACGGGTCTGCTCGGGCCGCGGGATCCCCAATCTGTATGCGTTTCTACGAGACAGTGGCTATGCAGATGAGCCTGCGTGGCTGGCAGAGGCGTTGGTCGCGACCGACGACGCCACGCCGGTGATCGTGAATGCGGCCCAGGATGCGGATCGGCCGTGCCGATTGTGTGCCGCGACGCTGGAGATGTTCGTCTCGATCCTGGGGACCGAGGCGGGCAACCTGGCGCTGAAACTGCTGGCGACCGGCGGCGTTTATCTGGGCGGCGGCATCCCGCCCCGCATCCTGCCCGCGCTGGAGGATCCCCGTTTCAGGACAGCCTTTATCAGCAAAGGCCGGCTGTCCGAGGTCTTGGACCAGGTGCCGGTCCACGTGATCTTGAACCCCAAGGTGGCGCTGCTCGGCGCGGCCTGCCACGGGTTGGCGTGGCTTTCGTGATTGACTTCACTGCTGCGGGCCTGGCAGATGACCGGCTGAGCGCGAAGGAGAACAGGATCCAGGCTCTGGCGAAGCGATGAGGAGGCAAGAGCATGCGAGAAGACTTGCTGCAATGGCTGTCAACGGTTGATGACGAACCCTGGACGCGCTATCGAACCCTGGTCGATCTGCTGGATCGGCCGGAGGATGATGGAGAGGCGCAGGCGGCCAGGGCTGCGATGGTGGCGCATCCCCGTGTGCAAAGTATGGTCGCTGAGGCCGGCGCCTGGCCCGGCTACGCGCTCAAGCGCCACAACGACGCCAACCATCCGCTCTACAAGTTCAGCACGCTGGCCGATTTCGGCCTGCGGGCGGGCGATCCCGGCGTCGATGCCGCGCTGAACGCGGTGATGATCCACCGGTCGGCGGAGGGCGCGTTCGCGTCGCTGATTCACGTGCCCAAGGCGTTCGGCGGGCCTGGCGAGGACACCTGGGGCTGGATCGCCTGTGACGCGCCGACGCTGCTCTACGCGGTGCTGGCCCTGGGTGTGACGCGGGATGAGCGGGTGAGCGCAGCCGTGGAGCACCTGGTCAGCCTGGGTCACGAGAACGGTTGGCGTTGCGCCGCGGCGCCGCAGTTCGGCAAATTCAAGGGCCCAGGCCGCCGCGAGCATCCGTGTCCCATCGCCAACGTTTACGCGCTCAAGGCGCTGGCCCAGGTCCCCGAACTGCGCGATGCGCCGGCCGCGCGCGCCGGGGCGGAGATGTTGCTGTCGCACTGGCAAGAACGCGGCCAGCAGAAGTACTTCCTGTTCGGCATCGGCGCCGACTTTCGCAAACTCAAGTACCCGTTCGTCTGGTACGATATCCTCCACGTGGCCGAGGTGCTGAGCCATTTCCCCGTCACCCGGGCTGATCCCCGCTTTCAGGAGATGGTGGACGCCATCGCGGCCCAGGCCGACGAAGCTGGCCGCTTCACCGCGGGCTCGATGTACCAGGCGTGGAAGGGCTGGTCATTTGCCGACAAGAAGCGCCCATCCCCGTGGCTCACTTTCCTGGCGCTGCGCGTGCTGCGGCGCATGGACCACACGATCTGAAGGAGAGCGCTTGGACGAATCGTTGCGCACCTATCTTGATTTCGCGGTGGAGACCGCCTATCTGGCGGGCCGCCTCACTCTGGGCTACTTCCAGTCGGGGGTCCGGTCCGATCTCAAACCGGACGATACGCCGGTGACCGTGGCGGACCGGCAGGCGGAGGAGTTGATCCGCGGCCGGATCACCGCGCGCTGGCCCGGCCACGCGGTCGTGGGCGAGGAATACGGCGTGGCGGGCGCGGCCGATGCGACCCATCGCTGGTTCATCGATCCCATCGATGGCACCAAGGCGTTCATCCGCGGGGTGCCGCTCTACGCGGTGCTAATCGGGTTGGAGATCGCGGGGCGGGTCGAGGTCGGCGCGGCATATTTCCCCGCGCTGGACGAGATGATCGCGGGCGCCACCGGGCAGGGGGCCTGGTGGAACGGCCGCCCCGCCCGGGTGTCGGAGGTCGCGGACCTGAGCCGGGCGTTCGTGGCCTTCACTGACCCGGCCAGCTTCGCGGCGCACGGCCGGGCCACGGCCTGGGCGCGGCTTCAGGCGGCCAGCTACCATCGGGCCGGGTGGAGCGATGCGTACGGCTATCTGCTCGTGGCGACCGGCCGCGTCGAAGTGATGTTGGACCCGGTGATGGACCCGTGGGATTGCGGCCCCTTTCCGCCCATCCTGCGCGAGGCGGGCGGCTATTTCGGCGACTGGACCGGCAACGAGACGATCCACGCCGGCGAGGCGCTGGCAACGACCCGGACCCTGTTGCCGCAGGTGCTGAGGCTGATCGAGGGCGATCAGCCCTGATACGCCCGCAGCGCGGCGGCCACGCCGGCGCCCACGTCGAACCTGTAACCGCAGCCGGCCAGTCCGACCTCGAGCGCGCCGATCGTAGCGAGCAGATCGTTCAGGCTCGTCGGCCCCATGTGGCCGATGCGGAAGTATTCGGCCTTGATCGCCGGGTGCAGCCCGCCGGCCAGGGTTACGCCCGCGGCCCCGATGCGAGGCAGCAGGTCCGCGCCTGAGACGCCGGCCGGGTAGCGCGGCGCAGTCATGGTGTGCGCGGCGTACTCTGGCTGGAGCGGCACCTGGCCCAGACCCAACGCGGCCAGCGCGCCCTGGCAGGCCCGGCCGAGCGCTGCGTGGCGCGCGAACCGCGCGTCCAGCCCCTCCGCCACGATCTGGCCCAGGCTGACGTTCAGCGCCCAGATCAGGTTGACCGCGGGCGTGCCGAAGTAGCTGGCCTTGCGCGCCTCGTACGCGGCCATGACCGGCAGCCAGTTGGCCCAGTCCGCGTAGTAGTTGGCCACGGGGGTCTTGCGCGCGTGGAAAGCGGCCATCGCCCGCGGCCCGGCCATCAGCAGCGCCAGCCCTGGCGGCACGCTGATCGCCTTCTGCGACGCGGTCAGCGCCACGTCCACACCCCACTCGGTCATGCGCAGCGCTTCGCCCGCCACCGAGCAGACCCCATCCACCACGCAGAGTGTTTCGTACTGCCGCGCCAGCGCCGCCAGCCCTCGCACATCGGTCAGGACGCCCGTGGAGGTGTCTACGTGGGTCACCGTCATCAGCTTGAACCGTCCCGCCTGCAACGCGGCCTCGACCGCGGCCAGCGCGGGCCGGCCGCCGACTGCCGCGCGCACGTGGGTCACGTGGGCGCCATAGCGCCCCAGCAGCGCGGCGAACCGGTCGCCGAAATAGCCGGTGTTCACCACGAGCGCCCGGTCACCCGGCTCGACCAGGTTTGCGCCGGCCAGGTCCATCGCCAGCGTGCCCGACCCGGCGACGACCAACGGCTGGCCATCGGGGCACAGAAACACGTCCCGCATCCATTCCAGCGCCTCACCGAACGCCTCGATGAAGTCCGGCGCAACGTGGCTGGTGGTGGGCGCGGCCAGCGCGGCCAGCACCTCCGGCTCGAACTCGATCGGGCCGGGGATCATCAGGAGCTTGCGACCTTTCATTGTTTCGACACCTTTCTGCAGTTCGATCGTGTTCGTGATTCCCGCGCACGCCCGTCATTCCCGCGCAAGCGGGAATCCAGACGCCTGGACCCCCGCGTGCGCGGGGGTGACATGGCCCGTCCCGCG
>MNXL01000120.1 GCA_001871755.1 Anaerolineae bacterium CG2_30_64_16 | reverse complement strand
AGGGACTGATTTCTTGACAGCTACTATGCATCGAACAGCCCCACTGGATGACCGTAGGTATCCTCTCAATAGTCCGGGACAGCTCAAGGCGGATCCGTGATCCGCCGCGCGCCCGCCGAGTCACGGACTCGGCTTGAGCAGATTTGTCCCCGCCTTTTTGAGAGGATACGACCGTAGGCAGTATGGTGAGAAGCTTCTCAGCCCGTCATTCCCGCGCAAGCGGGAATCCAGTGCGGTGATCAGGCTTGCGGCCTGCCTTGCGCCCGCACTTCGGCCTCGGCCAGCATCTGCTCGATGCGGGCTTGCGTCTCTCCGGCCAAGGGCTCAGGTTGATGGGTCTCCAGGATGGCCCGGACCCGTTCTGCGGCCCGCGCCTCCATCCCTTTGCCCCCGTGCTGTTCCCAGATGACGTGGTTGTCGCGGTCCATCAAGCGGGGCACCCACACCTCTTGCCGGCACAGCCTGGCCGACCGCTTCTCGGCCAGGAAATGGCCGGCCGGCCCCACTTCCTCCAGCAAGTCCATCATGATCGTCTCGGCGTTCACCTCGACCCCGCGCAGCAGCCGCTTGACCAGCGCGACGATCTCATCGGTCATCACCAGGAAGGAGAGCGACCCGATCTCGGCGCAGTCGAGAAACCCCAGATCGTGCACCAGCGATGCGCCGCTCAACCCCGAGGCCAGGATCTGCACGCTGGCCTCGATGGCGGCCTGGGAATCGACGGTTTTGCTCTCTGAGGCGCCGGCCGTCCCCATGCTGGGCACACCCAGGTAGCGGCAGAGATCGGCGAACGCGGCCGTGTAGAGGCTCATCTCCGGCGCGCCGTAGGCCATGCGGCTGGTGCGCAGGTCGGCCGGCGCGGGCGCGCCGCCGAGGACGAAGGGGGCGCCGCGCTTCCGAAGCTGGGTGATCGCCAACCCGCTCAGGGCCGTGGCAAGGGTCAGCACCAGCGTACTGGCGCCGGTCACCGGCGAGGTCATGCCGACGATGGGGCCGCCATGGTAGACGATCGGGATGTCGTGATCCGCCGCCCATATAACGTTGCCCAGGTCCTCGCGGGTGTTCACCAACGGCGATTGATAGGTCGAGAAGAGGGCAAAGAACGGTCGGCGGCGCAGCGCCTCCGCGCCCCCGGCCACGGCCACGCCGATCTCGTAGATCGCGGCCACGTTCGCGGCGCTGTAGGCCCAGGCCAGGATCGGCTTGGTTGTGTTGGCGACCAGCTCGGCAAACTCGTAGACCGGCGCCAGGCTGGCTGTGACGTCATCGATCAGCGCCAGCCCGATCACGTAGTCGATCTGCTCCAGCGCGTCGCACACCCGGGCCGTCATGGCCGGGTCACCGCGGCGTGATTTCCGCCGCTCCCCGGTGTAGGGATCCAGGAAATAGGTGTTGGTCAGGCCAGGGCCGAAGTTCACGCGATCCACCGCCACCGGCATGACCCGTTTGCCGTCTCGGCTCCACAGGTTGAACGACGGCGGGGTGGCGGCCAGAGCGTCCTGGATGATGTGCGCCGGGATGCGGGCGACATTGCCCGTCACATCCGCGCCGGCCGCAGCCAGGAGCGCCTGCGCCTCGGGGTGGTTCACCTGCACACCGACCCGTTGCAGACACTCCAGTGCCGCGGCGTACAGCTCACGGCATTGGCCGTCCGAGAGCACCCGGAACTGCAAGGTCTGGCGGTCGGCATAGTTCGCGATAATCATGGTGTTCGCCCTGACCTCTATTCTTCCGCGGCCACCAGGCGGCGCAACTCCTGGTACTCCTCATCCTTGATCCCGAAGTAGCGCTCCGGCTCCGGAAAAACCTTGCCGATGACCTCAGCCACGTATTGCTTGAGCCCGTCGCCGATCACCTTGTCCGCGTCACCGTACTTCTTGGCCATCTTGGGCGTGAACTTGGGATAGAGGCCGAACATGTCGTGGAAGATCAGCAGTTGGCCGCTGGCGTTGGGGCCGCTGCCCAGGCTGATGATGGGCACTTTCGCGCGTTCGGTGATCAGCTCGCACACCTGATCCGGCACCAACTCCAGCAGGATCGCCATCGCGCCGGCGTCCTCCAGCGCCCTGGCGTCGTCCACGATCTTCTTCGCCTGCTTTGCGCTCTTGCCCTGCAAGCGGAACCCGCCCAGGCTGGACACGCTTTGCGGGGTCAGGCCCAGGTGGCCCATCACCGGGATGCCGGCGGCCACGATCGCCTTGACCCGCGAGACCACCTCCTGGCCGCCCTCCAGCTTGATGCCGTCACACGCGGCTTCGGCCATGAAGCGGCCGGCGTTGAGCACGGCCGACTCGTCCGAGGCCTGGTAGCTCATGTAGGGCATGTCGCCGATCAGCCAGGTGTTCGGCGTGCCGCGTCGCACCGCCGCTGCGTGCCGGATCATGTCGCTCATGGTCACCGGCAGCGTCGAATCGTAGCCCAGGATCGTCATGCCCAGGCTGTCGCCCACCAGCACGATGTCGATGCCGGCCTGTTCGACCAGGTAGGCCATCGGGTAGTCGTAGCAGGTGACCATGGTCAGGGGAATGCCCCGCGCCATTTTGTCGAAAAGAACCGGGAGGGATACTTTCTTGCGTTCGCTCATTGGTTGACTCCTTTGGAAACAATTGGTTTTGGGTGCATTGTCATTAAGTTAAGACCTGACAGGTTTCCCGAAGTAGCGTTTCAAGCCGGATTCGGTCTCATCAGCGATGGATGTATGTTGAAAAGTGACCTCGAAAACCTGTCAGGTCTGGGCTAGTTCCCTTATCTTGCTGAACCTTCGCAAGGATGGCAAGCGCGGCGGCCACACGTTCCAAAGCTTCCTGGATGTTCTCCAGCGAGTTGGCGAAGATCAGCCGAAGATACCCTTCACCATTGGGGCCGAAAGCGTTTCCGGGCAAGGTCGCCACCCCCGCCTCGTTCAGCAGATAATCGGCCAACCAGTCGGCGCTCCGCCCAAACGCGGTGATGTTGGGGAAGACGTAGAACGCGCCCTGTGGCATCCGGCAACTGACGCCGGGAATCGCGTTCAAGCCCGCTACCAGGAGGTCGCGACGACCTTGATATTCGGCCACCACCGCGGCCACCTGCGCCTGCGGCCCGGTCAGCGCCTCGATCCCGGCGTATTGCGTGAAGGAGGCAGTGCAGCCGACCGAATGGGTCAGCAGTAGCTCCACGCGTTCGGCCAGTGGCTCCGGCATGATGCCGTAACCCAAACGCCACCCTGTCATGGCGTAAGTCTTTGAAAAACCGTCGCAAATGATGGTGCGCTCGGCCATGCCCGGCAACGCGTAGATCGACGCCGCGTCCCGGCCATCGTAGACCAGCCGGGTGTAGATCTCGTCGGAGAGCACCCAGATGTCCCGGCCGATGGCGATCTCGGCGATGTGCTCCAGGGCAGCCACGGGCAGCACGCCGCCGGTCGGGTTGCTGGGTGAATTGATGATGATCATGCGCGTGCGGCCGGTGATGGCCGCGTCCAGCGCGGCCAGGTCGAACGAGAAGTCGGCCTCTTCCCGCAGCGGCACGGGCACCGGCACGCCACCGGCCACGCCGATCATCGCGTGATAGGTCGGGAAACCGGGGTCGGGATAGATCACTTCGTCGCCCGGCCGCACCAGCGCCAGGGTGGGAAAGAAGAGCGCGGGCTTGGCGCCCGGTCCTACGATCACCTGAGCCGGGCGGATCTCGACGCCCCGCTGGCTGCTCGCCTGCGCGGCGATGGCCTGGCGCAACTTCGGCAGTCCGGCCGACGGGGTGTAGCGCGTCTGGCCGTCACGGATGGCCTGCCCCCCCGCGTCCGCGATGTTGCGGAAGGTCGGGAGGTCGGGCTGCCCGATTTCGAGATGGATGATCTCCCGGCCTTCGGCTTCGAGCGCCTGCGCCCGCGCCAGCATGTGGTAGGCCCCCTCAGGGGTCAGATGAGTGACGCGTTCGGCAAAGTCCATGTAGACGCTCCGGGGTTGGATGGGCGAGTCGGCGAATCGGCGAATCAGCGAGTCAGCGAATGGGCGAATCAGCGAATCAGCGAATCAGCGAATCAGCGACCACGCAATACGCAATACGCAGTACGCAATATGCAGTCCGCTCCGCGCCGCCATCATACCACCAATGGCCATCTCGGCCAACAACAGACCGCGATCGTCGCGCGCTTCACACGTGCCCGTAGTAGTCCCGATGCACGACCACCGAGTACGCGTAGTCGAGTAACGTGCCCCAACTGAAGACCGGCATGTCGATCTCCCGTTGGAGGGCGCGCGCAAAGGGCGGAAAGCCGGTGCACTCCAACACCATCGCACCCATGTCGGGGTGCTGCCGCGCAAACTCCGCGGCGACGCCGACGAACTCCCGCTCCGCTTTGTCGTACTCTGCCGCGGGCGGATCGGTGCGCAGTCCGCCGGTCCACAGGTGGTTGAACTCGGCGCAGCGGCCGGCGTCCATCGCGCCGCCCACGACGTAGTTGCTGCCGGGCCGGATCCCCACCGCCTCCAGATGCCGCGGGGTCAGATAGCACGCTTCGGCCATCAGGATGCCCACGACCCGGTCCGGGCCGATCAGTTGTTGGGCCCAGGGCACTTGCAGCAGGCTCGACATGAAGGCCGGCGCCGCCACGCTGGCCGCAATCTCGCGCTGAAAGTAGGCGAAATAACCGCATTCGGCCGCGATGGCCCGGCAGCCCATCCGCTCGAGCTTACGGGCGGCCCGCCGCACCGGCTCCAGGCAAGGGGATTTGTCCTCGGCCTGCACCAGGCGGGCGATGTCAACCCCCTCGGCGATCTCGTATTGGATGGGAAAGGGGTAAGCGCTGGCGTTGCGCACGTCGCCCGGAAAGCCGGGGTAGACGTCGTCGAGGATGATGATGCCCAGGCCCATGCCGTAGCAGCGGTGATCCTTGCGTGCCTGGATGCGGCGGATGCCGCGGTCGTGTTCCTGATACATCAGTTCACCTCAGCCCCAAAGGATTCCCACGGTGGCTCGGTCAGGAGACCGGCCACAGCGGATGGAGTCCCAAAGAATTCGCGCGGTGGCGGTGGCTCGGTCAGGAGACCGGCCACAGCGGATGGAGTCCCACCGACCACAGCGGACGGAGGGTTCGCTTCGGGTCAACTCTCATACTCGCCTCAGTCACAAAGTGTGTGTGGTTGTCCGATGCGGGCATCGTCTCGATGCACAGCATCGGTGTCACCTGGTCACCTGGTCACCCCGTCACCCCGTTACTAATTTACCAATTTACCCCGTTACTAATTTACCAATTTACCCCGTCACCTTGTCACCTTGTCACGGATAGCTTCGCCAACGCCTGGTCCAGGTCGGCGATGATGTCGTCCGATTCTTCCAGGCCCACGGAGAGCCGGATCAGCCCGTCGTCGATGCCGGCCCGGTCGCGCTCGGCCGGCGTCATGTGTTCGTGCGTGATTGTGCGCGGGTGCATGCAGATCGTGCGACTGGCGCCGAAGGTCACGGCGTGGATGATCAGCTTGAAGCTGTCCACCACGCGGCCCACGGCCGGGATGCCCCCTGGCGCCGCGAACGAGAGCAGGCCCCCGTTGGCCTTCATCTGCCGCTTCGCCAGGTCATGTTGCGGATGGTCCGGCAGGCCGGGGTAGTTGACGAGCTTGACCTTGGGGTGCGCGACCAGGAATTCGGCGACCCGCTGGGCGTTGGCGCTGTGCCGATCCATTCGCAGCGCCAGCGTCTCCAGATACTGAAGGGTGAGCCACGAGTCGAACGGCTGCATGATCGCGCCGATGAACTCGGTGGTGTTCCAACGGATATCCTCGGTCAACGCCTCCGGCCCGACAATGGCGCCACCCAACACGGTGGCGTTGCCCGAGAGAAACTTGGTGATGGAGAGCAGGACGATGTCCGCACCCAGCGCCAGTGGCTGCTGCAACGCCGCGGTGGCGGTAGTGTTGTCCACCAGCAACGGCACGCCGCGCGCGTGCGCCACGTCGGCGACCGCCCTGATGTCGGTGACAAAGAGACATGGGTTGCTCGGGGTTTCGACCCAGACGAGCTTTGTGCGGTCATCGATCTCGCGCGCCCAGGACGCCGGGTCTGCGGGGTCCTCCACGAAGCGAAACTGCACGCCGCAGCGCTCCGGGAAGATGGAAGCGGCCTGCTTGTACCCTTCCCCGAAGATATTCAGCGTCGTGACGACATTGTCGCCGGGCCGGGCGATCGTGAAGATCAGATTGAAGAGCGCCTGCGAGCCGGAGCCAGCCGTGACACACGCCTCACCTCCCTCCAAGGTCGCCAGCCGCTCTTCGAGCAGCGCGGCCGTCGGCGTCTTGGTGCGGCCGTAGACCGGGTACGGGATCTTGTCGAACCGTTGATACGGAAAAGTCATCGACGGCACGATGGGCGGCGCGAATGCACGGAAACGCTCCAGGTCGTCCAGCGGGTGGAAACCCGCGTGCAGAGCCTTGGTCGCGAACCCCCATTCCGCGTCGCCAGCGGAGGGCTGGAGCGCGTTGGGGTCGTAGACCCACGGCTCTCTCATGAAAAACTGTCCTTCATCGTGCATGGTTGGACTCCCCAAGGTTATGGCTGCCGCTGGCCGTCGATCCAGGCCTGTTCGCGCTCCACGATCGCGCGCACGCCCCGCTGTACCTCTTCCGAGAGCGGCGCGACCTGGTGCTTTGTCAGGATTTCGTCCACCATCTGCGACGCGCGAGCCTCCATCGTGGTGGCGCCCTTCTTCTCCCAGCGAGAGTAGGGCAGCTTGTCGATCAGCTTGCCGTAGAATGGCTCGCGGTAGTGGCGCAGCGTGTGTTCGTGATCCAGGTAGTTTCCGGTGGGCCCTAACTCCTCGATCACATCCAACGCCAGGGTTTCGTCGTCCACCGGGACCCCCCTGGTGGCCGCGCGGATAAAGCCGATGATGTCGTTGGCGATGGCCAACAGTTGAAACGAAGCCTGCATGCCGGCATCCATGAAACCCACATCGTGGACGATGTTGGCGCCGTGCAGCAGCGCGGTCATCAGGCTGAGGGTGACCTCGAAGCCGGATTGCTGATCGAGCGCCTTGGAGTCGGTGCTGCCGCCCAGGCCAAACACCGGGACGTTGTAGTAGCGGCCCATCTCGGTGGGCACACCCTGCTCGTCGGCCAGCACATAGTTGCCGACCATGGTCTTCAAGTTGTACGGCCCGCCATTCCAACCCGGCACCGCGACCGGCGTCCCCGGGTTGACCAACTGCGCCAACACGATGCCCAGGAGGATCCCGGCGTCCATCGCGGCCATGCACCCCGCGATGGTAACCGGCGAGTTCACGCCGCCCGCGTTGAGCGGGATCCACAGCATCGGCAAGCCCTTCTCAGCCAGATAGATACACTTTTGCAGCGCTTCCTGGTTGGCGATCAGGCCCGAGGTGACGTTGATATAGCAGGTGGCGAACGGCCGCCGGCAGAAGCTCTCGACGCCGCCGGCCACCACTTCGCACATCTCGACCGCCGCCTTGCAGCCCTCGAAATCGGGCGAGACGAACACGATCGGCTTGGTGGTGTTGTTGAGCATGACCTCCAACTGGTAGCGGTCGTAAATGCTCTGGTCCACGTCCTCGGGCAGCACCATCGACATGACAAAATCCAGCTCCGGCAGCGCGTCGATCAGCCGCGCAGCCTGAACCACGTCCGCCAGCACCGGACGGCGGCGCTGGCCGGTGCGATGATCCAGGATGTTCAGGCAGTCAGAACCACCACCGTAGTAGGTGTTGTAGCCGCCGGCGCGCAGCGCGACCTTGCCGGTGCGGTCGTAGAGGGTCATGCGCTGAGGGGCCGTGGCAAACGCCCTGGCAACCATGTACTCGGGAATGTGCACGCGCACGCCATCGACGGTAGCGCCACCACCGGCCAGGATCTCGCGGGCCTGCTCATCGTGGACCTCCACGCCCACCCGCTGGAGGATCTCCAGCGCAGCCGTGTGGATCCCTTCTCGCTCCTGCTCTCCCATGCGCGCGTAATGGGCGCTGGTCATGCTGGTGCCGTGGGTTCGGATCATAGCCTCTTACCTCGGGTAGTGTTCTGGGAAAGACCGCGAAAAGCTGGCGGAAGCGGACTGCATGTCCGCTCGCAGGAGCATACTATATCACTCAACCCATGTGATGTCAAAATCAGGCCATCTGTGCATTTCATCTCATCCTAATGGAGGTACTCTGCAATATCAGAGTTGTCAGTTGAACCGTTCTGTGGTATAAAGGCGTAGGCGCCCTCTTGCAAAGCGTGTCGCCCGCGTCGCCCCGTTCACTTCTGGAGGTATGTCACATGGCCGTCTCTGTGTCGGAAAGTACTTCAAAAGAGAGAATTCATCGCGATATCCGCCGCGCCATCATCACGGGTCACCTGCGGCCGGGCGAGCGTCTGGCCATCCAGGAGCTGGCTCAGCAATACGGCATCAGCGTGTCGCCGGTACGCGATGCGCTCCAAATGCTCAGCCAGGAGGGGTTGATCACGATCAAGCCGCGCTCCGGCTATTTCGTCACCAGCCTGACGTTGAAGCAGTTGCGAGACATGCTCGATCTGCGAGAGATCCTGGAACTCGCGGCCATCGAGCGGGCGGTCGAACGTATCACCGCACTGCAACTCGACCAGTTGGCCAGCGTGCACGCCGGGTATACAGGTGACGACGACGAATCCTATGACCGCTACACCGACGAGAATCGGCGTTTTCACCACATCATCGCCCAAGCATCGGGCAACGATGAGCTGACCAGCCACCTGGGCCGCGTCCACGACCGCCTGGCCCGCTTCATGGTCATGCGCCAGGCCGGGAAAACCCAAGAGACTACCCACGCCCGCATCGTCGAGGCGCTTCAGAAGCGGGACGCCGCGGCCGCCCGTGCGGCCATGCTGGATGAAGTTCAGGGCACCCGTGATACCATCCTTGACCGCGTGATGCAAGAGGAAGGGGAACATTGGCAACTGGGCGCCGGGACGAGCGCGTGAGATGGGAATCAGCGCGCTGAGACTGGCCCCATGACCGTCCTGATCACCGGCGCGGCCGGACACGTTGGCGGGGTGTTGGCGCGGGCATTGCTCGCGCGCGGCCAGCGCGCAGAGGCCCGGGCTCATTGCGAGTCCGGGCCTCTGCGTCAACAATCGATGCACGGCACACGGCCAGCTCAGCGGCGAATGCCTCAGGCGCCGCCCGGCGCACAGCTCGCGGCGGTTGAACCGCCCGTCGTGGCACGACCGGGATTCACGCTCGCGGCAAACAGCGAGATCTTCCGACGTACCCGGTGGCTGCCACAAGTCGGGCAAGCCACCTCTTTGACCGCGTCCGCGCTGCGCACCAGCTCCTCGAATGAGCGCTCACAATCACCACAACTGAATTCATAGATCGGCATACGCTTCTTGAACTCCTTCTAAGTCTTTCGGCGCGAAAACGAACCTCCGCTCGCGCGCTTACACAGACGGTTTCCCTCGCTTGGATGCTTGCTGGCGGCGAAGGTTACATGGTCTCGCCCCAATCTCAGGTCTCTTCCTCACCCCTCGCCAACTCCCGGTAGAGCCACCAGGCCCCGCCGCGCTGCGCCGCGCCCTGCGGCGCGCGATCGTAGTACAAGTCGAAGATCTGACCACCAGCGGTGCGGACGCGGAAGCAGGCGCGCCCTACACCCCAGGACCCGCGGCGTGCAGCCGTGGCAAGGTGCGCGTCGCGCATGTTGTGCGCCATCGCGCCGCGGCGGCGATAATCGTGCCATTCACCGAGCATCTCGGCCACCCGATAGGGCGCCCCGCGCCAGATGAACCCATCCGGGCATGGCGGCCGCTTGGAGAAAACCGGCGGCGCGTCGAAGACCACTTCGATCTGCTCGTCGATGAACCGCAACGGCACGGCATCCATGGCTCGCCCTCCCTGCCCGGAATGATATCAGAAGGGATCGGGGATCAGCAACTCCATTGCTGCCTGTTTTCACCTGTGGTATACTATTGCGCAACAGTACGTAACGAAGGACAGCGTAGGCCGGAGGGTTCCCGATGCTAGGTCTTGATCGCATTACATTTGATCCCAAGGTGATGGGTGGACGTGCTTGTGTCCGCGGTATGCGCGTCACCGTATCGCTGATCCTCAATCTGATCGCCAACGGGGTGACTCCAGACGAAATCATCGCCGATTATCCCTACCTGGAACCAGACGATATTCATCAGGCGCTAACTTATGCCTCATGGCTGGCGAATGAGAGCGTCTATGCCGTGGAGCTACTCGCAGCATGAGATCCCTGGCAGATATGGGAATGAGGGACAAATTCGTGTCCGCGTGTTGCCCATCAACCGCTCATCCCCACTTCACCACTTCTAGAGGCTTTGACGTTTCAACCGAATGCGAACGCGGCCACCTCAGGGATTTACGGTTGCCTCTATCTTCGGCGTGACGGTCGCGAAGATCGTCTGCATCGTCGGCGTGGCGGTCGTCTTGGCCGCGGCGGTTCGGG
>MNXL01000247.1 GCA_001871755.1 Anaerolineae bacterium CG2_30_64_16 | reverse complement strand
TGCCCGCGGCACACACGGTCATGGTGGGTGACACCGCGTTCGACCTGGTCATGGGGCGGCAGGCCGGGGTCGGGCTGACGGTCGGGGTGTTGACCGGCGCCGGCGACCGGGCCACCCTGGCGCCGCACGCCGATGTGATCTTGGACAGCCTGGATGAGATCAGCGTCGTCTACTGAGCGCACGTCAGTTTTCGCTTCGCTCAGTCACACCCGCGAACGCGGGTGTCCAGGCTCCTGGATTCCCGCGTTCGTGGGAATGACGCGTACGGCTTTGTTTTTGTCAACCTGAGCGCACTGGCCGCGTTGGTCGGCAGCGTGGAGACCTTCGCCGTAGATGCTGCCCCTGACCGGGGCGCAGTGGCGAGGGAAGAGAGTGAAGTCCGGTGATCGCCATCATGGCGCGGGCCAGCATCGAGGTCTGGGAGAACTTCGCTGAGGTCATCGGCATCCCGGGCTACGAGATCTCGCTGCATCACGGGGGATATCTCTTCATCACCGATGATGCCGGGATGGTCGACCAGCTCCGGCGCGCCGTGACCCAGCATCACGCGCTCGGCGTGACCGATTCCGAGTACCTCACCGGCGCTGAGGTGCGAGCGCGCTTCCCCTACATCTCGGACCGGGTCGTGGCCGCCACCTTTCGGCAGCGGGATGGCTGGTTTTCCAGCCATGAAGCGACGCAGGGTTTTGCCAAAGGCAGCCGCGCGCGCTGTCTGTTGCGCACGAGGGCCACGGGCATCTTGCGCGATGCCCAGGGGGTCTGTGGTGTGGAGACCGAACGGGGCGCCATCGCGACCCGGGTGGCGGTGAACGCGGCCGGGCCGTTTGCCGGGCCGGTTGGCCGTATGGCCGGCCTCGATCTGCCGTTGCAGCCCGTGCGTCGGCAAAAGGTCTTTGTGGCGCCCCACCCGTTGATCCCCCAGGACGCGCCGCTGGTCATTGACCTGGTGCGCAACGCGTACTGGCGGCCTGAAACGGGCGGGGCTTACATGGCCTGGGTGGATCCCGATGAGCCGGCCGGCGAGCCCGCGGAGCGCTTGCCGACCGATTGGGATTTCCCGGCCGTCGTCCTGGAGAAGCTGATCCCGCTCACGCCGTTCTGGGAACAGGTGGCCGCCGGGCTGAAGGCGGCCGACCTTCAACTCAGCGCGGGGCAATATGTCTACACCCCGGACGATCAGCCGCTGATCGGGCCGGCGCCCGAGGCGCCGGGCTTCTACTTGAACTGTGGCTACTGGGCCGGGGTGATGCTGGCCCCGGAAGCCGGCCGGCGGATCGCCCAATTGGTGACCGGCGAATTGGCGCCACAGGACAACCCCCTGCGCCCAACTCGCTACGCGGAGGGGGTCGTGTCGGAGGGTGACAGCTTCTTGCGCGGCCGGCATTAGCGAGACCGGGAGTAGGGAGTAGGAGGCAGGGGGCAGCTTTGGGCGCGGGGACATGGGAGGGATTGGGAATTGGGGATTGGGGATTAGGTATTGGGGTATCCTCTCAATAATCCGGGGTAGGGGCGATCCCTTGCGGTCGCCCGCGTGGGCAGGCGCAAGGCACTGCCCCTACCTATTGAGGGGATACGGTGTTGGGGATTGGGTATTGGGGAGATGGACGGGTCAGCTTGCGTGGATGTGGTGGTTGTTGGCGGGGGGATCGTCGGCGCAGCGTGCGCATACTATCTGTGCACAGCGGGGCTCGACGTGTGTCTGGTGGAGCGGGACTTTCCGGCCAGCGGCGCCTCTCGCTCTTGCGACGGACTGCTGCTACTGTGCGACAAGGCGCCTGGCCCGGAGCTGGCGCTGGCGCAGGCCAGCCTGGCGGCCTGGGCGGCGTTGGCCGAGGAGCTGGATTGCGAGTACGTCCAGCGCGGCTCCATCGTGGTAGTGGAGAACGCCGAGAGCCTGGAGGGCAACCGGCGCAAAGCCGCGGCCCTGGCTGCGGCCGACGTGCGATGTGAGGAGCTGGACAACGCAGGGTTGCGCGCTGTGGAGCCGAACCTGGCCCCCGATCTGGCCGGCGGGTTCCTCTATCTCGATGAGGCCCAGGTTAATCCGATGCGGGCCACCGTGGCGCTGCTCGGGGCGGCCCGCCGGCAGGGGTTGCAGTTGCGCTGTGGCGCTGAGGTCACGGCCCTCCGCCGGGCGGCCGATGGGCGTGTCACCGGGGTCGTCGCCGGTGGCGCGGAGATCGCGGCCGGCGCGGTGGTCTGCGCGGCCGGGGTGTGGAGCGAAGCGGTGGCGCGGACGGTTGGGCAGGCGTTGCCGGTGCGGCCCCGCAAGGGCCACGTGCTGGTGACGGCCAGGGCGCCGGGGCTGATCCGGCGCCCGTTGATCGAGGGCAGCTATGCGGCCTCTGTGCAATCCGCTGCGGTGGGGGTGCAGGTGGCGCTGGTGGCGGAGTTGACCCTGAGTGGGACGATGTTGCTGGGGAGCAGCCGGGAATTCGTCGGGTATGACCGGGCGGTCTCCCCGGCGGTGATCCAGGCGATCGCCGCTCGCGCGGTGCGCTTCATCCCCGGCCTGGCATGGGTGAGCGTCATCCGTAGCTACACGGGCCTGCGGCCGTGGAGCCCGGATCATCTGCCCCTGATCGGCCCGGTGGAGGGCCTGCCCGGGTTCTATCTGGCGACCGGCCACGAAGGCGCCGGCATCGGTTTGGCGCCGATCACCGGCCAAATCGTCACCGATTGGGTGACAGAGGGCGTTGTCAGCCCGGTTGCCGCAGCCGTGCGACCGGCGCGCTTCCAGGTGTGACTCTCGAGCCTGGAAAAGTGAGGCGGATGTGCGCTGGGCGCACAATCGCGGAGGGAAGTAGCGGGCACGGTCAGGAGACCGGCCCGAGCGGCGTACAAAGCACCTGGTCAGGGCCTGTGAAACGAAGGGCCGAAGGAGCAAACTGTGCCCAGAAATATGCAAGCGTTCTTATCAAACGAGAGCATCGAACAGATCCACCGGACCAGCATGCGACTGCTGGAAAACGTGGGTGTCGAATTTCCTTACCAGGCGGCAGTCACCACGTTCAAGAAACATGGCGTCAAGACCGCCGGGAGCCGGGTTTACCTCACCGAAGCCCAACTGCTGAAGGCCCTGGCGACCGTCCCGCGGCAGTTCACCATTCACGCCCGCAACCCGGAGCGCAACGTGATCGTGGGTGGCGGCCGGCCGGTCTTTGCCCCGGCCTATGGCGCGCCCTTCCTGGTTGACGCTGCGCCACCTGCGGGTGGCGCGTCACCTGCGGCTGGCGCGCCATCTGCGGCTGGCGTGACGGGCAAGCGTACGCCGACCATGGCCGACTATCACAACCTGGTCAAGCTGGCCCACGCCCTGCCCAACCAGGACTTGAGCGGATACCTGATCGTCGAGCCGGGCGACGTAGACGCGGATACCGCACACGTGCAGATGCTCCATGCCCATATGGTCCATTCCGACAAACCTTTCATCGGGAGCACGGCCGGCAAACGGGGCGCGCAGCACACGATGGAGATGGCGCGCATCCTGTTTGGCGAGGACCCGGCCGGCCAGGCCGTGTGCATCAGCCTGATCAACAGCCTGACGCCGTTGGGCTACAGCTCCGAGATGCTGGAGGCGCTGGTCGAATTCGCCACGGTCCGCCAGCCGTTGGTGATCGCCGCGCTGGCGATGGCGGGGTCCACCGGGCCGGTCACACTGGCCGGCGTGCTGACTCTGCAAAACGCCGAGCTGCTGGCCGGCGTCGCCCTGACCCAGTTGATCAGCCCCGGCACGCCCGTGGTCTACGGCTCGACTTCGACCAACATCGACATGCGGTCTGGCGCGCTGGCCCTCGGCAGCCCGGAGTTGGCGCAGATGATCGCCGCGCACGCGCAGTTAGCCCGCTTTTACAAGTTGCCTTCGCGCAGCGGTGGCGCGCTGACCGACGCCAGCTTCCCCGATGCCCAGGCCGGTTTCGAGTCGATGATGGCCCTGCTGACCACGGTCAACAGCGGCATCGACTTTGTGCTGCACGCGGGTGGCATTCTCACCTCCTACCTGGCTTTCTCTTACGAAAAGTTTGTGCTGGATGACGAGATGTGCGGGATGGTGCGCCGCCTGCATGAGGGCATTGTCGTTGACCCGGAAACCCTGGCCTATGACGTGATCGCCAACGTCGGCCCCGGTGGCAACTTCCTGGTGGAAATGCACACCGTCAAACGCTGCCGCACGGAGTTCTGGAAGCCAAACCTGTGCGACCGGACGGGGTTGGAGGCCTGGATGCAGGGTGGCCAACGCTCCGCCGTCGACCGCGCCCGCCAGCGCTGGCAGAAGTTGGTGGCGGCGCACGCGGACCCGCCGCTGGATGCGGCAACAGTCAGGCAATTGCAGGCATTTGTCGAGAAACATACCGCCTGAGGTACGAGAAACAAGGGGGGAAAGATGCTTGTACGATATAGAATGACGCCCAATCCGATCACCATCGGGCCGGATCTGCCCATCACCGAGGCGCTGGAACAGATGCGGCAGAAGAAGGTCCACCGTTTTCCGGTGTTGGATGGGAAAGGGAAACTGGTGGGCATCGTCAGTCATTCCGATCTACTGTATGCCGCGCCGTCGTCAGCCACATCGCTGAACATGTGGGAAGTGACATATCTGCTCAATCAGATCAAGGTCAAAGAGGTAATGACCCATCCGGTGATCACCGTGGATGACGACTGCCCCATCGAGGACGCCGCCCGCCTGATGCGCAGCAACGCGATCGGCGGGATGCCCGTCATGCGCGCGGGGGAGCTCGTCGGGATCATCACCGAGTCGGACATCTTCGATGTCTTCCTGGAATTGATGATGGCCCAGGAAGGCGGGGTGCGGTTGACGGCCCTGGCGCCTTACTTCAAGGGTTCGATGGCGCAGATCACTGCCGCCATCACCGCGCAGGGCGGCCTGATCCACGCGCTCAACACATTCAGAGGGGAAGATCGCACCACCTGGGGCTGCGTCCTCAAGGTGGCCGATATCTCCAAAGAGGCATTGCTGGCAGTGGTTCAGCCCCTGGTCGTCGAAATCTTGGATGTGCGGGAGATCCCGCGCGAATCGTAGTGAGGCGAACGAGCGCCGACCCGGCGCTCTGTAGTCATATCACAACACATATCTACGAAGAGGTGACAAGCATGGCAAAGAATCTCACGACGGTTGTTTCTTCCGCGACGCGGACCTTGGAGATCAGCCGAGACAAGCTGACGGTGATCATCGGCGAGCGCATCAACCCCACCGGTCGCAAGAAGATGTTGGCCGCGCTCCAGGCGGGCGATTTTAAGGTTGTGCGCACGGATGCGCTGACCCAGGTCGCTGCCGGCGCGGCCATGCTGGATGTGAACGCGGGTGTCCCGGGCGCGGACGAGCCGGCGCTGCTGAAGCAGGTGTTGCAGACGGTGATGGACGTGACCGATGTGCCGTTGTGTATCGACACGGCCGATCCGCAGGCGTTGGCGGCCGCGCTGGGCCTCTACAAGGGCAAGGCGTTGGTGAACTCGTGCAATGGCGAAGAACGCTCCTTGAGCGCGGTCTTGCCGGTGGTCAAGGAGTACGGCGCGGCGGTCATCGGCCTGTGCATGGATGACGACGGCATCCCCGAGACGCCGGAAAAGCGCCTGGCCGTGGCGGGCAAGATCATCGAGCGAGCCGGCAAGATGGGCATCCCGGTCGAGGACATCGTGATCGATCCGCTGGCGCTGACGATGGGCGCGGATAGCCACGCGGGCCGGGTCGCCCTCCAGACGATCGAGCTGGTGGTGAAGGAGTTCGGCGTCAACATCACCATGGGCGCCAGCAACATCTCCTTTGGCATGCCGGACCGCGCCTACATCAACTCGGCGTTCATCGCGATGGCGATCTACGCGGGCATGACCTGCCCCATTACCAACCCGCTGGTGACGGAGGTGGTCACCGCGGTGCTGGCGGCCGATCTGTCCCTGGGTCGGGATGACTACGGCATGCGCTGGATCAAGGCGTATCGCAAGCGGCAGAAGGCTCTCAAGGAGGCCGCAAGCTGACGGGACAGATTCCCGATCACAACAAGGAGCAGTCAAGATGATTCTCACTGACGCCAGCAAGGCTTACACGCTGATCAAGGAGAGGATCATTACGACCCAGATGGCGCCTGGGTCTGTGATCCATGAGACGGATCTCATGGCGGAACTGGAACTGGGTCGAACGCCGATCCGAGAGGCGCTCAAGCTGCTGGAAGCAGAGAAACTGGTGGTGGTCTCACCCAGGCGCGGCACTTTCGTCGCCGACATCACGATCAAGGACCTCCAGCAGGTGCAGGAGATTCGCGTGGAGTTGGATGCCTTGTGCGCCCGGCTGGCGGTCGAACGCATCACTCCAGCGGAGCTGGAAGAGCTGCGACAGTTGGTCAAGGAGTACAATGACTGCGCGGGCCATTGCGACCAGGACACCTTGATGAAGCTGGATCAGCGGTTTCATGGCTTGCTGGCGCAGGTTTCCCACAACCGGTTGTTGCAGGCCGAATGCGACATGTTCTACAACTTGTCGCTGCGCATTTGGTATCTCTATCTCGATAAGTTGACACCGGATGACCTGAAGATAGAGGCCTTCAAGGAGATATTAGCGGCGATTGAGACGAAGGATCCCGAACGTGCTGACCGGGTGATCCGGGTACACATCCGCCACTTTCAGGACTCGATTCGCCAGCATCTCTAAGGGTTCGGAAAAACATAAATTCCCAACCGACGATTCTTACAAAAGGAGAGTGAACCACAATGAGCGAGATCTTGTCTAAAATCTCTCAGGCGGTCATCGAAGGGAATCTGGACGAAATCGAAGAATTGACCGAAGATGCCCTGGACGCAGGGCTGGATGCCCAGGAAGTCCTGGATGGCGGGCTGATGGTCGGCATGGACTATGTGGGCGTGGAGTTCAAGGCGGGCAACATGTTTGTGCCCGAGGTGTTGCGCTCGGCCAAAACGATGCAGATATCCATGGAGATCCTCAAACCGCTGCTGGTCGAGAGCGGTGCGCCCAGGGCGGGTCGCGTCCTGTTGGGGACAGTCAAGGGTGACTTGCACGACATCGGCAAGAACCTGGTCGGCATGATGTGCGAGGGCGCGGGTTTCGAGGTCAGAGACTTGGGCAAAGACATCGAACCCGAGGTCTTCGTTAGCGCGATCAAGGAATTCGAGCCGGAGGTGCTGGGGATGTCCGCGCTGTTGACCACGACCATGCGCGCGATGGGCCACACCCTCAAGGCGCTGGAAGAAGCCGGGCTGCGCGACAAGGTGAAAGTCATGATCGGCGGCGCGCCCGTGACCCAGACCTTCGCCGACCAAATCGGCGCGGATGGCTACGCGTCCAACGCGGCGTCGGCTGCCGACCTGGCCAAGAAGCTCGTGGGCACGGGCTGAGCGCCGCGGCGCTCGTGATCTCAGGAAAGGAGAACCTCTCAATGAGGACGAACTATCAGATTAATTCCGGTGTGCGCTTCAACGTGTTCTCCCAGGATCAACTGGAAGAGCTGTTCTCGGGCGTGCTCCATCTGCTGGAATACACGGGCCTGGATGTGAAGCACGAGGAAGCCCGGGAGATTCTCAAGAAGGCGGGCGCCTGGGTCGATGGGGAGCGGGTGCGTCTGCCCAGCTACATGGTGAAGGACGCGCTGCGCAAGGCCCCGCGGAGTTTCACCTTGTTTGCGCGCGACGGCCATCCCAAGCACGACATCCACATCGGTCCCGGGCGTGGACATTTCGGTCCTGGCCCCACCTGCACCCAATTCATCGATGTCGATACACTGGAGCGCCGTGAATACACCAAGGCGGACGTACCGCTGGTAGCCCGGCTGGTGGACGCGCTGCCCAACATCGACTTCTGCGAGTCGTTGGGGACGGTGGGTGACGTGCATTTTGACCTGGGCGCGCTCTACGAGTTCGCCGGGATGTTTCCTAACACCAGCAAGCCGATCGTGGCCTGGTCCTACGACAGGTATGACTCCGCCGGCATCCACACGATTGCGGTGGCCGAGGCGGGGGGTCAGGAGGCGTTCGAGCGCCGGCCGACCTACGTGCACTACTGTGAGCCGCTGTCGCCCCTGGTCAGCACCTTCGAGGCGATCGACAAGCTGATCTTCGCGGCCCGACACCGGATTCCCCTGGTTTTCACCCCATGCCCGATTGCCGGCGGTACCGCCCCCATCACGGGCGCGGGCATCATCACCATGGGCGCGGCCGAGTCGTGGATGGGCCTGACCCTGGCGCAGGCGATCCAGCCGGGCCTGCCCTTCATCATGGGCGGTGTCTTCTCGGTGATGGACATGAACACGATGATTCTGGCCTACGGCGCGCCCGAGCTCCCGCTCTTCATGGCCGGGCTGACCGAGCTGGCGCACTACGTCGGGCTGCCGCTCTGGCAGACGGGTGGCTGCACCGATTCCAAGACCTTCGACGGGCAGGCGATGATCGAAGGCTCGATGTCGGTGCTTTTCTCGGCCCTGACCGCCGGCGACCTGTGCCACGATGTGGGTTACACCGAGAGCGCGATGACCGGCTCACTCTTCCAACTGTGCGCGATGGACGAGGCAATCGGATATGCGCGGCGCATCACGCGCGGCATCGAGGTCAACGAAGATACCCTGGCCGTGGATGTGATTCACGCGGTCGGCCCCAACGGGCACTACCTGAAGCAGCCGCACACCCGCCGCTACTACAAGACCGAATACTACTATCCGAAGCTGCTCGACCGGCAGGACTTCGAGAACTGGTCTGCGACGGGCAGCCTGACCCTGAAGGATCGCACCATCGCGCGGGTGCGCGACCTCCTGGCAACCCATCGGCCATCGCCCATCAAGCCGGAGACCCACAAGGTCATCGAGAAGGTCCTGGAAGAGAACGAAGACCGTGTCAAGGACAAGGTCTGAGCCAGATAGCGCCTAACCCCTGAGAATCTTGCCTTCCGGGCAAGGATTTCCAGGTGGGCTTTCACTGCTTTGATCCCGGCTTGTCCGGGTTAGGACACTGCAGGAGGAACATCATGAGCAGACTACTTGAACGAATATCTACCTGCATCCTGGAAGGGGATGCAGATAAGGCCGCCAGGCTGGTGCAGAAGGCGATTGACGAGGGCATGGCGCCCGGCGATATCATGGACAACGGCCTGTTGGTCGGCATGGGCGAGGTTGGCGTGCGCTTCAAGGCTGGCGATATGTTCGTGCCCGAGGTGTTGATGTCGGCTGAGGCGATGCAGGCCGGGACGATCTTGCTGCGGCCGCTGCTGGTGGCGAGCGGCGCCAGGCAGGCCGGCAAGATCCTGTTGGGCACCGTGAAGGGTGACCTGCATGACATCGGTAAGAACCTGGTCGGGATGATGTGCGAGGGCTCCGGGTTCGAGATCATCGACCTGGGTTTCAACGCCGAACCAGAGAAGTTCGTCGAGGCGATCAAGCAGCATCAGCCGCAGGTTGTGGGCATGTCGGCGATGTTGACCACCACCATGCGCGCGATGGGGTACACGATCAAGGCGATCGAAGAGGCCGGCCTGCGCGACCAGGTTAAGATCATGGTGGGCGGCGCGCCGGTGGATGCCGACTTTGCCAAACGCATCGGCGCGGATGGCTACGGTTCCAACGCCCCGGCCGGCGCAGATCTGGCGAAGAAATTCGCCGGTCTGGCGTGAGAGAGTCATGAGCACGAACATGTCGGAGCCGGTCAAATTGCCCATCGTCGTGATCGCCTGCCGGGTGCTACAGAGTTCGCTGGCCCAACTGCTCCCGGAGCAGATGTCTCGGAACGTCAAGTTCATGGATTATGGCCTGCATCGCGTCCCCATGAAGTTGACAGACGCGCTGCAGGAGGCGCTGGACGACGTCTCGGAGCCAAGCCTGGTGATTCTGGGATATGGCCTGTGCGGCAATGGCCTGCGAGGCCTGCGAGCCGGCCAACACACCTTGTTGGTACCCCGCACGGATGACTGTATCGCTATTCTGCTGGGATCGTACAAGGCTTACGTGCGTGAATTCTCGGCCGTGCCCGGCACCTACTACCTCACCAAGGGCTGGCTGGAGTCTGGCAGCAATCCGTTGCAGGAGTATCACGAGTACAGCGCCCGGTACAAGCACGCGGATGTCATGTGGATCCTGGATCAGCAGTATCAGCACTACGAACGGCTGGCGCTGGTTGCCTCCGATCCGGTCGAGATGGCACTGTATCGCGATCAGGCGCAAGCGGTGGCGCACTTCTGTCAGCGCTGGGGCATGCGTTACGAGGAAATCCTGGGCTCCGACGACTATGTGCGCCGGCTGATCGACGCCGCGGGCGCACTTTCCCAGAACGGGCGCGCTCTGCCGACCGGGTTGGCCGCCGATCTTGTGTTGATTCCGCCCGGCGGTGAGATTCGGCAGGAGATGTTCATGCGATGAGATGGTAAATTGGTAGATTGGGAAACTGGCAACTTGGGAACTTGGGAACTTGGGAACTTGGGAACTTGGGAAACTGGGAACTTGGGAAACTGGTAACTTGGGAAACTGGTAACTTGGGAAACTGGTAACTTGGGAAACTGGTAACTTGGGAAACTGGTAACTTGGGAAACTGGTAAC
>MNXL01000350.1 GCA_001871755.1 Anaerolineae bacterium CG2_30_64_16 | reverse complement strand
CGAGTTGGTCGGCATAGCCGGCAAGCAACCGCCGGATCGTGTCAATCTTCACCGAAGCCCGCTCATCTTCGAGTCGCAGAAGTACGACTCCTCGGTGCGGACGACCTTCCCGATAGATTCGTTCGCCGAAGTCCTTGTCATTGGTGATCAGAATTCGGTTTTCGGCAAAAGCCTTCTGCACCACGTCAGGGTCGTCCATGCCGCGCGCTTCGTCATACACGGAGAAAACGTCGTGCCCGTGCTCCCGCAGCCATTGAGCCAGGGCTGGGCCGGTACACTCGTCCACGAGAAAACGCATCAGGCAGGTTCCATCGCCAGCGGCATGAACAGGGTGCTCTCAAGAGTTTGAGCCGCGAACAGCAGGGAAGCCTGGATGTCCTCGTGAGTCAGCCCCTGGTACTCGTTCAGTATCTCCGCCTCGGTCGCGCCGTGAGCCAACAGGTTCAGGATGTATTCGACGGTCAAGCGCGTGCCCCTGATCACCGGCTTGCCGACCATGACCCGGGGATTGGCGGTAATTCGCTCAAGCAACTGGTTTCCATTCATGGATTGCTACCTCCGGTCACGATCATACACCAGACCGGACTGAATGTCTAGCGGCGGTTGCCTGTACAGGCCGCCAGGAGCAAGGTGAAGAGCACAACCGCGATTCGGAGGTGTGGCATCGTTGACCCCCTTTGAGGTGGACGTCATTCCTTTGGCGGATGCCATCCCGCCGCAACCCAGCGCCGTCTGGCACGTACCACCGCCGGATTGTTCATGTGCAACGCGACCACGGTCGCGCGACCACACGACGTCAGGCCCACAATCTGAGCGTTGCTCTCATCCCAGGCGAAATGCTCGGTCCACTTCTGGCGAAGCGGGCGGAACAGTGAAACCGCATCGCCGGTGACAGGATCGGTACCGCCCTGTTGTGCGGCCTGGTGGACGTTGCACGAGAAGCACGCCAGGCACAGGTTGTCTGCCGTGGACGTCCCGCCAGCCGCTTCTGGCATGATGTGGTCAACGTGCATCTGTAAGCCGCAGTTTTCCTCAGTAGTCAGGCAATAGGCGCAGCGATACCGGTCGCGCTCGGCGATGAGACGATAAAGTGCCGCGGGCGAGGCCATGCGCGTCATCTGGCTGGCGCTTCTGTGTTAGGGAAAACGATATGTCCACGCCGCGCCAGCAACTGATAGGCCTCGGCCTTACGCAGCATGACCAACTCTGCCTCTTCCATCAACTGACCTAATTCAGCCTTCTCAACGGGCGCGAGCGGGCGGTGCTTCTGCGTCTCGGCCAGGGTCTGCAGACGGGCTTGCTTGCGCTTGTCCATCGCGCTGCGGGCAATCGCCCATAGTTTGGCGTCACTGAGCAACGGCAAAACTGCCAGTTCAGATCGAACCGCCGCGGATAAGTCGGATTCGAGCACCGGTAAGGAGAGCGCGATGGATTGGGTCAGCACTTGCTCCAATGGGCGATTGGTAACTTGGGCCGCCTCGTTTGCACGTTGATAAAGAGCCTCGGGCAAGCTTAGAGTGATTGCGTGGATTGACATCTCAATGCTCCTTTCATGCGCATGGCCCCAGATAATCCGCAACGCACACTTCGTCATTGATCGCACACTTGTCCGGATCCCAGATGATCATGGTGCGATTCCGTCCGATCTCGAACTTCTCCCGCTCTTCAGGCGCGGCGTTATACAAGGTCGGGATCCACCGCAGTGGTATAGACAGGATGCGACCATCGGTCAACCCCATGTGCATGTATTCATCGTCGAAGCGCACCCAATGAATCCGCGCCTCTTTGGGAAACACGTAGGCCGAAATCGGGTACTGTACCTCGTACCGCTTGACCTCCAACTCCTCATCAACCAACACCGCGCCTGTAGCCATGCCACGCTTATCCCGACTTGCCCCGATCATATATCAAACTGCGCAGAATGTCTAACTCATTCACAACAACTGATCGGCCGTGATGAGGGCTTCTGCCACCTGGGCCAGTTTGCGGTTGGTCTCTTGACTTTGCCGCTGCAGGCGCCGGTACGCTTCGGCCTCACCCAAGCCCAGCCGGCGCATCAGGATGCCCTTGGCTTGCTCGATCTTTTTGCGGGCTTCCAGGGCCTCGCGTAGATTGGCCACTTCCTGCTGCGAGGCCTGGAATTCGCGGAAGCGGGTCAGCGCCAGGGTGATGGCGGGCAGCAGATCCTCTTCCGAGATCGGTTTCATGAGATAGGCGGAGATGTCGGCCTGGGCCGCGCGTTCGACCAGTTGCGTCTCGCTATACGCGGTCAGCAAGATGATGGGGATGGGCCGGGCCTGGGTGATCCGCTCGGCAGCCTCGATGCCATCGACCAAAGGCATTTTGATGTCCAGGATCGCCAGGTCGGGCTGGGTGTGCGCGGCCAGCGTGATTGCCTCCTGGCCATTGCAAGCCTCGGCGACCACAACGTGACCTAACGCCATGAGTTGGGCGCGCAGGCTCATCAGGCGGATGCTTTCATCATCGGCGATCAGGATCCGGAGTGCTGCCACGGGGCGCCTCTCCAAGCGCGCGTCAGCGCCAAGAACTTACTGGTAGAAGGTGAGTGTGGCCTGGCTGCCGCCCTCGGGCCGGTTTTCCAGGTGCAACGTGCCACCCAGATCCTTCTCAACCAGCGTCCGCACAATCTGCAGGCCCAACCCGCGCAGATCGGACAGATCGAAACCCGCCGGCAAGCCCGGGCCGTTGTCCGTAATGGTGACTGAAATCAGGGCGTCTTCCTGGCTCAATGAGATGGACAACTGTCCCAGTTGACCGTTGCCAAAGGCATGTTCCAGCGCATTGGCGATCAGTTCGTTCATCACCAGTGCCAGCGCGGTGGCCTGTTTCGAAGGCAGATAGATCGGCGGGCCGGTGATCGTGGCGGCCACGTGTTGATCGGGGTGCACCAGGTTGCGCAATGAGATATCGCACACCTGCCGCGCCAGTTCGGTGATATCGGTGAGCCGCAATTGCTCCAAGGACAGCAACTGATGTACGGCCGCGATGCTCTTGATGCGGCTGATGCTGTCGCGCAGGCTGCGGCGGGCTTCCGGGCTGCGGCTGCTCGACATCTCCAGGCTGAGCAGGTCGGCGACGGTTTGCAGGTTGTTCTTGATCCGATGGTGCATCTCCTGGATCAGGGTGGACAACGCCTCGGCGCGGCGGGCCTGCTCGCTCAGACGCATATTCTCCACGGCCACGCCGATCTGCGCGCCGGCCGCGCGGAGCAGCGCCATGTCACCGCCGCTAAACACTGATTCCCGCCGGCTGATGACGTGCAGGACGCCCAACATGCGCTCTTTGGCCAGCAATGGCGCCGCGGCGCAGATGTAGTTGCCGTGCCACCGGCATGTCGGGCGCACGATGCGGGGATCTGTCGAGGGGTCCAGCGCTTGCAGCGTTTCCCCGCTCTCCACCGCCAGGCCACACAGGCACTCACCCGGGCGGATGGTGGTTTCGTCCGGGTTCATCAGGTTGACGTTGCCCTGGGCTGTGACCAGTGACAACTGGTGCGTTGACTCATCCGTCAGGTAGATCCGGCCACCCTCCAGATTCAGCACCTTCAAGATCTGATCGAGCGCGTGCGTCAGCGCTTCCTCAACGCCCGGCGCCTGATTCATGGCCGTGGAGACCGCGTACAGCGTGGTCAACTCCCGCGTGCGGCGCACTTCTTCATCAGCCAGCGCCTTGCGTTGGCTGATGTCGCGCAGAATCGTCGCGCTGCCCAATAGCCGCTGTTCCGCGTCGCGCACCAGGGTGTGGGTGATCTCGACCGGGAGGTCGCGGCCGGCGCGGGTGCGGGCCAGGAGCTCGTAATTGCGCAGCACCCCATCTTCGGCCACACGGCCGCGCACGGCAGCCCAAGCGGCCTCTCCGACTGCGCCGGGTTGCAGCAAAACGGTCGGTTTTTGGCCCAGGATCTCCTCGGCAGCGTGCCCGAACATCGCCTCGGCCCCCGCGTTCCAGGTGATGATCCGATCCTCAGGGTCCAGGCCGATGATGGCGTCTGCGGAGCTGGCAATCGCGCTTGCCAGGAAAGTCTCCTGCGCTTGCAGGGCGGTGATCTGGCTGGCGGCGATCCGGCTGGATGCCGTGTGCCGGATCAGCTCACTCAGCAACAGCCCGGCCACAATCGGCCCGACCAGGCCGAACACCACGACTTCGACCCAGAACAGCAGGACGTCGCGCGCGGGGTTAAGGGCTATCTGATACCAGATCTGATAGCTGAGGACGAGCAAAGCGATGCCAGCCGGCACGACCCAGGCCAACCAGTTGGACCAGCCCGACCGGATGCGATGGGGAAACTTCATGACCTCCCCACACCCGAAACGCAAAACGTGAAACGCATCCCGCTCTGCTGCGCGTCTTACGTTTCACGTCTTACGGTTCGGTTTTGCGTCAATGGTTGCAGCCGACTATTACAGTTGGGCGCAAGTCCTTTGGTAGTTGCAGAACACGCTGCCCAACTATTTAAAGTACTTTGCACATATCCTTCAACTGCACAAGGATTTCCGCCGCAAAGTACTATGCTGCGTTGGACTTTTCTGCGGGTTCTTCTGTCTTCTCGGCCTCTTTGGCCTCTTTGGCCTCGTTCTTGCCCGAAGCTTCGCGGAACTCACGGATGCTCTTGCCCAGGGCGCCGCCGATTTCCGGCAAGCGGCCGACACCGAACACGATCAGGACGATCACCAACAGGATCGCCCATTCCCAGCCACCAAGATTGAACATGTCTGCCTTCCTCCGATACGGAATTAGGGCCAAGGACTTGGTAACTTTGCCATCCGCTCCCGCAAATGAAGGGGAGATTCGCGCAAGTTATTCAATCCTCAGTCCGTAGCCAAAATCGCCCGTGTATGCCGGGACCTGAACCAGGCGTAGGGGCCCTCTTGTCAGTAAGTAAGCGTTCAGAAACAACTTCGCCCTTTCGAGTCGATCCTCCGAGGAAACCGGCCACCCGACAGCGACGTTATTCTTGAACGCGACCTGGAGCCCATACGCGGGCACACCGGTCTATTATACTCGCTGAGCGCCCAAATATCCAGTTTCACCGCAGAGATTCATTCTTTTGCTGTGCTGTGGCGCAAATCGGCCCGGCCAAACCCGCTTATGAAAGCGATGTCCAGCCCAATCCCAATCAGCCGGAGCAAGAATGGCGATGTGTCCGGTGGGCCGGCGGCCAGCCCTGCGGCTGCGGCTGCGGCCAGAGCTGCCGCCTCCGGCTGGGCAGCCAGCGACAGCCATGACGACATGCGGCGCAGGCGGCGTTGATAGCTGGCGACGATTCCCGGTCCGAAATGGGCACGGGCCAACTCGGCGATGCGCGCAGTCCGCGCAGCCGGATCATGGCGTGGCCCCAACCGCTGGGCGATATGGATAGGCCCCGGCGCTTGCCAATACCAGCTCGCGAAAGCTGGATGATCGAGCAGGGCGGCTGTTTGGTATGGCGTGCATGCGGCGCCCTCGACCGCGACGCTGGATTCTTGCGCGGGCTGGCCATTCATCCAGATCAGCGGGTTGAGCAGCCGATATTCCACTGGCGGCACAGTGCCCGTGTCCCAGTGCCATGCCAGCGCCTCTTGCACCGCTTGGCATCCGACCTCGAACGGCACACGCAGGAGCGTGATGGGGGGCGCGTCGCTGGGTTGAGGGACGGTATACATCTGGCCGAGCGCCGGCAGCGTCGGTAGTTCTACATCGGAGGTGTCCGGTGAGCCGGAGCACGCGACGATTCCTTCTGGATCTCGAATCAGGATGCTCAGCAATCGATGGCGGCCATCGTTCACGGGTGTGCCGATGAACCAGGCTAATTGCGCGCCTGTGCCATCCACCGGTGATAGTAGGACGTGCCACTGAATCTCGGTGGGGAGTGGTGCGGGTACACCACTCAAGCGCAGTTTGCGCAGGCCGCGTTCGGCCAGGGGCGCCAGATGGGGTGGTAGAGTGAGCGCTAGACTGGCCAGGGCCATCGCGGCATCCACAGTGCGAATCCGGCTCAATTGGTCCAGCGCATTGCGGGCCACGCGGGGGTTGGCGCCCTGCGCGAACATGCGCAAGAGCGTGACCAGGTGCGGGTCAGGGGGCATCTGCGGCAGCGCAGCCAGGATCATCCCGACCACTTCCGGTGGTTGCTCGGCCAGTTGGTTGAGGTACTCGATCACGGAGGATGGGTCATTCGCCATGGCGTAGGTGAGTTCGCTCAGCGACTGGCGCGCCACCGCGTCGGCATCGCCCAACCCCGTGAGCAGCGCTTCATCCACCGGCTCCTTTAGGAAGCGATCGAGGATGGTCAGCGCGGTCAGGCGGGCCTGCGCGGTGGAGGAGGACGATTGGGCCACCCCTCGCAGGGTAGCCACGATCTGGTTCCGGTCGAGTTGCCTGGCCACCTGGCCCAGGCCACCGCGCAACTGCGGGTCAGCGGTATCCAGGAGCGCGACGAAGACCGGCAACGCCGCGTCGCCGTGTCGCGCGATCTCCGCCGCCTGCTGAGCTTGCCGGTCGGTCTCGGTGATCTCGGCCAACTCGCCAAACGCAGCCTCCAACGCCCGGCGTTCCAGAAGCCCAGTGAGGACTCTCGCATTCCCACTCATGACGGAGATTATACCACAGTCGGTGTGCAGCGGGAAACCCCTCTACCAACCTTGGGGGCGCCGCGCACGTGTGTTATAATCGAGCTGGCTTTACGTTTTTCGTTTTTCGCTTCTACCTTGTTGTGGAGCTTCGCCTTGTTCAACTTGACCATCTCGACCGTGCTGGCGCGGGCGATCGCGCTGCTGCTCGGGTTCAGCGTACACGAAGCGGCCCACGCGTGGGTTGCCTACCGACTGGGTGACGACACCGCGGCGCGCCAGGGCCGGCTGACGCTGAATCCGCTGGCGCATCTGGACCCGTTGGGCGCGATCATGGCGTTGGTGGCGATGATCGGCTGGGCCAGGCCGGTGCCGGTGAACCCGTGGCGGTTGCGCTATGGCCCGCGGGTGGGCGGCGCGCTGGTGGCCGCGGCCGGGCCGTTCAGCAACCTGCTGATGGCCGCGGTGGTGGCCATCCCCTGGCGGCTGGGACTGTTCGATGGCGCGCCGAAGCTCGTGCTCACGGTGGCCTGGACCTTCGTGGCGCTGAACGTGGCGCTGTTCCTGTTCAACCTGATCCCGTTGGCGCCGCTCGATGGCATCAGCGTGTTGAGCGGCGCGGTGGGTCGCGAAACGGCGGCCAGGCTGACGCCGCTCTACACCTACGGCCCGCAGATCCTGCTGGTCCTGATCCTGATCGGCTACGTGGCGCCGCAGCTCAACATCCTGGGCAAGACGCTGTTCCCGGCCATGAACTGGCTGGTGGGGCTGCTGCTCGGTTACTGATGGGCATCACCGATGCGCGCCGCATGCGATATCGGATCGCCCAGTTCATCCAGGCGGTCCTGGCGTCCACAACGTCGCTGAACGCCGCAGAGGTGGCCGAAGTCAGGGCGCATCTGCCCGAGACGGCCTGGCCGTTGTTCTCGGCCATGTCCGGGACCGATCGACGCCACAGCTTGCGGGTGCTGCACGCGCTGCAGAGGTCGGGGGCGGTCCATCCGGCCTTGGCGCAGGCTGCCCTGTTGCACGACTGCGCCAAGCACGAAGCGGTGCGGCTCTGGCACCGGGTCGCGGTGGTGGTGGTGAAGGCGTTCCGGCCGGGGTGGCTGGCGCGCTTCGCCGACACTTCGGCCCCGGTGCGGACCGACTGGCGCTACCCGCTCTGGGCGCACGTGAATCATCCGCAGCGCGGCGCGGCGATGGCGGCCGCAGCAGGCTGTGATCCGCTGGCAGTCACGCTGATCCGGCATCACCAGGACGTTGGGCCGGCCCCCACGGGCGACCCGTGGACCGATCAACTGCTCCTGGCGCTTCAGGCCGCAGATGACGACAACTGAGCCCCCTCCTCCTTCCCAAAGCTGAGGAGACCCAGACGCGCCCAGCTCGGATGCCTGGAGAAAGACTCTCGGCGGCCCGATTCAAGATCGGCCATAGCTACCGTGGATGGCGCACTGTGGAGATGCTACGGAATGGTCAAGCAAGCAGTGAGGAATAACACGTGGATCAGGTGAAGCTTTCCTCCGAATTTGATCCGACAGCAGACCTTGTTCTCTATCAAGGGGACTGTCTTGATCTGCTGTCGTGCATGCCTGCTGGCTTCGTCAAGCTGGTTGTCACCTCGCCACCATACAACCTGGGCAAGCCTTATGAATCTCGCCTGGATCTGGATGAGTATCTGGCTCAACAACGGCAAGTCATAGCAGAATGTGCTCGCGTGCTGAATGATCGTGGAAGTATTTGTTGGCAGGTCGGAAACTATGTAGATAACGGCGAAATCATCCCATTGGACATTGTTTTGTACCCGATCTTTGCTTCGTTTGGACTCCACTTGCGGAATCGCATCGTGTGGCATTTTGGTCACGGCCTCCACGCGTCAAAACGGTTTTCTGGCCGGTATGAGGTTATTCTGTGGTTTACAAAAAGTAATGAATATGCTTTCAATCTCGATGCTGTTCGCGTTCCGCAAAAGTACCCCCAAAAGAAGTATTTCAAAGGCCCGAAGAAAGGGGAGCTCAGTGGCAATCCTCTGGGCAAGAACCCGAGCGATGTGTGGGAGATCCCCAATGTCAAAGCAAATCACATCGAAAAGACGGTCCACCCTTGCCAGTTCCCGGTCGAGCTTATCGAGCGCCTGGTTCTCGCCATGACTGAGGAGCGCGACTGGGTGTTAGATCCCTTCATGGGTGTCGGAACGACTGCGATTGCAGCTTTGATGCATAACCGGCGAGTTGTTGGGGCCGAGATCATGTCGGAGTATGTGCAAATTGCCCACGAACGCATTTACCAGGCAGATCAGGGAACGCTTCGCATTCGCCCAATGACCAGATCGGTCTACGATCCAGAAACGCCTACACTTAATGTGCCCCCACAAGTTGTACGGCTTGGATCAAATCTGCTTCAACCGCAACTTTTCGACAAGGGCACGAAGTATGCCACTCAAGAGGAGGCCGAATGAGGATTATCTACGACTATTCGCATCTCGGTGGTTCGGAAATCCTGCAGGTCAGATACCCAGAGTGCAATCGCGATATTTATGAAGTGATCACCCAGATAGTCGCTGAAAGAACCAAGGTCAGCCGGGAGAAAACCAAGCGAGGGCAAAGGCTCTACGCACCTTCCGATATGAACCGCCAGTTTCGAGAAGAGTTTACCAGACGCGGATACCGCGAACTGCGGGACACGTACACGATCACTTTGCCGGACAGCGAGATAGCCATCCCAGGCGCATTCAAGCAGATTGATTTTGTGAAGGACAAAGTGCTGATCGAGATCCAGTTTGGTAAGTACTTCGCGATGTTCTACGACATGGCCAAGTTCCAATACTTCTTCAACGAAAGCAAAGCCGACGTTGGGGTTGAAATCGTGCCATGCCATGCGCTGCACAAGCAAATGTCTACCGGCGTAGCGTTCGGCGAGCAGTTGGTCTACGATATTGAGCGCCTGAAGCGACACTTTCCTGCTGTGCCAGTCAAGGTAATCCTGATTGACGCGGATAGCGAAGATGCCACAGTAACTGAGCAGACGTGAGGACAAAACATGCCAGATAAACTCCAAGTTACGATTGTTGGCCTGGGCCTCGTCGGCGCCTCGGCCGGGCTGGCCCTGAAGCGCTACGAGGACAAGGTCACGGTGGTAGGACACGACAAGACCCCGGGCGTGGCCGCGCAGGCCAAGGCGATGGGCGCGGTGGACCGCACCGAATGGAACCTGATCAACGCCGTCAGCACGGCTGATCGGATCCTGCTGGCGCTGCCCGTCAATGAGATCCGGGACACGCTGGCGACCATCGCCGGCGAGCTGCGGGAGGGCTGCATCATCGTGGACACCGCCGATGCCAAGGCGACGGTGATGCGCTGGGCTGAGGAGCTGCTGCCTAAGACCGTGCACATGGTCGGCGGACACCCGATCCTGGTGGTCGATAACCTGAACCCCGAGCACGCCACGGCGGACCTCTTCGAGGGAAAACTCTTCTGCCTGACCGCAGCCCCGCGCACCGACGATGCGGCCGTACGCCTGGCGGCCGATCTGGTGGAGGCGCTGGGCGCCAAACCGTTCTTCCTGGATCCGCTCGAACACGACGGCATGGCGGCTGCGGTCGAGCATCTGCCCCAGGTCATGGCCGGCGCGCTGTTGAAGGCCACTCACGCCAGCTCGTCCTGGAAGGATATGCGCAAGTTGGCGGGCAGCCAGTTCTACAGCAGCACACTGATCACTTCGGGAGACGCCCAGGCCGCGGCCAGCGCGGTGACCGCCAACCGGGAGCAAACCGTCCGCTGGCTGGGCGAGCTCATCGCTGAGCTGAACGAGTGGCGCCAGCGCCTGATCGAGGAGGACGACGCGGGACTGGGCCAGGCGTTTGAAGAGGCGCTGGAGAGCGGACGACAATGGCTGAATGCTCAAACCCGCGGCGATTGGAGTGAGCGGCCCGCTACGCCGGAGTTGCCCACCGCCGGCACCTTCATGCGCAGCCTGGTCGGGTTCGACCGGTTCAAGGACAGGCAACCGAACGCCAGGAAGCGGCGCTAGGAATTTATCTTCACGATGTGCGACCACTGAGAATCCTGGGCATCGCGCCCACCAGCTTTTTCGC
>MNXL01000111.1 GCA_001871755.1 Anaerolineae bacterium CG2_30_64_16 | reverse complement strand
CTACTCCACGCGGGCCTCGCCTGGCTCGACCGTCATCACGAAATCGTCAACGCCCTGAACGTCTTCCCGGTGCCAGACGGCGATACGGGCACGAACATGTTGCTGACGATGAGGTCGGCCTGCCAGGAGATCACGGCCGACAGCCTGCGCAGCACCGGTGAGGTTGCCAAAGCCGCGGCCCACGGCGCACTCATGGGCGCACGCGGCAACTCCGGCGTGATCCTCTCCCAGATCCTGCGGGGCATGGCCCGCAGGCTGGACAATGAGACGACCCTGACCGGCCCACGCTTCGCGGCCGCGCTGGTCGAGGGCAGCCGCGTCGCTTACAAGGGCGTCAATCGTCCCGTGGAAGGCACCATCCTGACCGTCGTGCGGGAGGCCGCGGCCGCCGCCGAGAACGCCGCCGAGGTCGACGTGGACCTGCACTTCGTCATGGTCCGGGCGCTGAAAGCCGCTGACGAGGCGGTGGCCAACACACCCAACCTGCTCCCGGTGCTGGCGCAGGCCGGCAAGGTGGACAGCGGCGGCAAAGGGCTGTACTACATCCTGGAAGGGATCTATTACGCATTGCTGGGCAAGACCATCGAGGTGGGCGGCCCAGTCATCGAGCCGATCGTGGCGCCGGCGGCCCCGACGCGCCCGTGCAAGGGCCAGCGCGCGTTGCCCCCGCGGGTCTACGGCTTCGACGTTCAGTTCCTGGTCGAGGGCCAGGCGTTGGACGTGGACGCCATCCGAGAGCAAATCTCCGCCATGGGGGACTACCCGCTGGTCGAAGGTGACGAACATGTGGTCAAGGTGCACGTCCACGTGCCCAACCCCGGCGTGCCCCTCTCCTACGCCATCGGCCTGGGCTTTGTCACCGACGTGATCGTGGAGAACATGGACGACATGCAGATCCCGGAGCTGCGTTCCCCGCAGCCGATGCCGGCGGGCTACGATCCGGCGCCGCCGCGATTCGAGACCGCTCCAAGCCCGCCCCCCAGTCCAGCGCTGGAGGAGCCGCTCGAACCGATCGAGGGACCCGGCATCATCGTCGTCGCGCCGGGGCCGGGTCTGGCCCGGGTCTTCAAGAGCCTGAGGGCGCACATCGTCGTCTCCGGCGGCCAAACCATGAACCCGAGCACGCAAGAGCTTTACGAGGCCATCCAACGGCTGCCTGCCGACCAAGTTATCATTCTGCCGAACAACGGCAACATCATCATGGCCGCCCAACAAGCTCAGGCGCTGATCGAGCAGGACGAGAGCGCCGGCAAGGCGGTCGCGGTGGTGCCCAGCAAGAGCGTGCCCCAGGGCATCAGCGGGCTGCTGGCGCTCAACCTGCACGCCGAACTGGACCACAACGTCCGCACCATGACCGCCGCACTGAGCCACGTCCAGACGGGCGAGGTCACCGTCGCGGTGCAGGACGCCCATTTCGGTTCGTTCCCGAACGACAGCATCGATGTGAAGGCTGGTGACGTCATCGGATTGCTGAATGACAACCTCACGACCACCGGGCCTAACGCGGAAGAGGTCGTCAAGATCCTGCTGGAGCAGATGGCGGCCGAAGAGCTTGAGGTCATCACCCTGTATTACGGGGAACCCACCAACGCCGAGACGGCCGAGGCGTTGCAGGCAGCCCTGGGCGAATCGTACACCGCACAGGAAATCGAGATCGTCAACGGTGGGCAACCGTTCTATCACTACATTATCTCAGCCGAATGAGCGCTTGCGGAGTGAACCGTGGCACAGGTCAAAATCGTAACCGATAGCAACGCCTTCTTCCCGAACCCAGACGTGATCGAGGAATTGGGCATCGAAGTGGTGCCGTTGCCGATCCACGTCGGCGGGCAAACCTACCCTGAACGCGTCAACTTCACCGATGAAGCTTTTCTGCGCAAGCTGGCTCAGGACCAAAAAGGGGTCTATGTGGACGCACCCTCGGTGGATCAGATGCAGAAGCTGTTCGCCCGGCTGGGCCAAACCAGCGATCGGATCATCTGCATCCACATCTCCAGCGCGCTGAACGACATCGCCGAGGTCACGCGTGAGGCGGCCGGGAGCTTCATGGGCCGGCAACGGATCGTCATCCTGGATACCGCCACCACGTCCGCTGGCCTGGGCCTGATCGTCGAGGCCGCGGCGCGCGCCGCGGCGGCCGGCGCGGCTCAGGCCGAAGTGGTGCGGATCGTCCGGGGCATGATACCGCACATGTACGCCCTGGTCTTCTCCGACACGCTCGAATATCTGGAGGCCTGGGGCCGGCTCGGGTCCGCGCAAACCCTGTTGGGCACCATGTTGGGCCTGAAACCGTTCTCCACCATGGAGGACGGCGACCTGCTGCCCATCGAAAAGGTGCGCAACTACGGCCGCGCAGTTGACAAACTGTACGAGTTCATCATCGAGTTCTCCCACGTCGAGCAGATGTTTGTGATTCAGCACGAGTTTGAGACCGAAACTGCGCAACTCCTGGAACGACTGGAACTGGTTTTCCCGGCGCGTGAGTTCCCGGTCATTGGCTACCCGCCATCGCTGGCAGTCCATATCGGCCCCAAAGCGATGGGGGTGATCGTCTACGAAGGAGACCGGTGACGCGTGTCGAGCCATCTCATATGAGCAACAACGCTTTCTCCCGTTTGCTGAAAGTTCTGAGCCTGGAGCGCAAACAGGGCTATCGCAACAAGGCCGTCATCGGCGGGCTGGACAAGTTTGCCAGCCGCTGGGAGGCCGACGCGCAGGCCGAGGCGCGCAACCCGGCCGCGGTTTCGGAGATCGTATCCCTGCTGCTCGGCTATCCGGCGATCGACGACCCGGCCGCCCGTGAGCGGATCCTCGATCAGATCGTGCGGCGAACCAGAGATGCCACCGCCTCGGAGACGCTGACCACCGACACAGCGCAAGTCCTCGCGCCCGAGGCCCGCCCCGCGGCGCTACCACCCATCAGTCGGCCGGCCCCCGCGCCGGAGCCAGCGCCCGTGCCAGTGCCGGGGGAGCCAGCGGCCGAAGAGATCGCGTTGCCGCCGCTCAGCAAACCCGCGCCGCCCGCATCAGAGGTCAGCGCGCCCCCGGAGCCGGCGCCCACTCGCCCCATGCCGGCCCTGAGCAAACCGGAAACCGAACCGCGGGCTTCCGCGCCCAACCATGCAGCGCTTTCGACCGGCCGTGCGGTCGCCCCGGTGCGGCCGCCGGTCGCCAAGGCTGCCGAACCCCAGACGCCGGCCCAGGCGCCAAGCGGTGGGCTGGACGCGCCGGTCACGCGGCTGCCGAATATCGGCGTCACCTTTGCCCAGAAGCTGGCCAGGCTCGGCGTGAACACGGTGCGCGATCTGCTCTACCTGTTGCCGCGGCGGTACGACGACTACAGCCTCCTGCGCACCATCGACACATTGGAATACGGCGAAGAGGTGACCGTGATCGGCACCGTCTGGGAGCTGAAAGCCCGCACCATCGGTGACAATCGCGACGGCGACCGCCGCATGATCACCGCGGTGGTCGGTGATGGCACAGGCCAGATGGAGATGACCTGGTTCAATCCGTATGTCGAACGCAGACTGCGCGCGGGTCGGGCCTTCAGCTTCAGCGGCAAGGTGGACAGCTATCGGGGGCGGCTGCTGATGCGCAACCCGGAGTTCGAGCCGTTGGAGAAGAGCCAGGTGCACACCGGCCGGCTGGTACCCGTGTACCCGCTCACCCAAGGCATCACCGCGCGTTGGCTGCGGCGGGTGATCCGCAAGGCCGTGGACGCCTGGACGGTCAACCTGGACGATTTCCTGCCTGAGGCGGTGCGCCGAGAGAACCGCCTGCTGCCGCTCTCTGAGGCTTTGGAGCAGATTCACTTCCCCGTCAACCAGGAGCGGTTGCAGGCCGCCCACCGCCGGCTCAGCTTCGATGAGTTCTTCATCCTGCAATTGGGCATCCTGGGCCACCGCAAGCGATTCCGGGACCAGCCCGCCCGCACCCTGCGCGCCGATGACGCGGTCTTTGCGCCGTTCCTGGCCGCCCTGCCCTTCTCACTGACGGCCGCTCAGCGCCGGGTATTGGGGGACATCGCCGCGGACCTGGGCGGCAGCCGGCCGATGAGCCGCTTGCTCCAGGGGGATGTCGGGTCGGGAAAGACCGCCGTAGCTGCGGCCGCGCTATGGGCCGCAGTCGCGAACGGGACCCAGGCCGCGATCATGGCGCCCACAGAAATCCTGGCCGAACAGCACGCCCGCTCGTTCGGCGCCCTGTTCGCCAATCTGCCCCATCCACTGACCGGCCAACCGATTCAGGTGACCCTGCTGACCGGGAGCATGCGTCGATCTGAACGCGACGCGGCGTTGGCGGCCCTGGCCGCGGGCAAGATCGACATCGCCGTGGGTACCCATGCATTGATTCAGGAAAACGTAGTTTTCCGGGAATTGGCCGTGGCCGTCGTGGACGAGCAACATCGCTTCGGGGTCGAGCAGCGCGCGGCATTGCGTCACAAAGGGCTCCCGCCGCATGTCCTGGTCATGAGCGCCACTCCCATCCCGCGCTCCCTGGCCCTGACCATCTACGGTGATCTGGACATCTCGGTGATCGACGAGATGCCTGCCGGCCGCACGCCGGTGAAAACCAAATGGCTGACATCCGACCAGCACGAACGCGTCTACGGCTTCATCGGTCGGCAGGCGGCCAGCGGCCAGCAGGCCTTCATCGTCTACCCGCTGGTGGAGGAGACAGAAACTGGCGACGGCAACGCTGCGGTGCAGGAACATGCCCGCCTCCAGAACGAAATCTTCCCCAACCTGCGCCTGGGATTGCTGCATGGCCGCATGAAAGGCGAGGAGAAGGAGGGTGTCATGCGGGCTTTCAGCCGCGGCGAGCTCGATGTTCTGGTCGCCACGTCCGTCGTCGAGGTCGGCATCGATGTGCCCAACGCCACCGTGATCTTGATCGAGGGCGCCGAGCGGTTCGGCCTGGCCCAATTGCATCAGTTCCGGGGCCGCGTCGGCCGGGGCCAGCACGCGTCCTACTGTGTCCTGATCTCCGACGCGACCGAGGGTGAGAGCCTGAAGCGCCTGCACGCGCTGGAGCAAAGCAACGACGGCTTTGCCCTGGCGCAGATCGATCTGGAGATGCGCGGGCCGGGTGACTTCTTCGGCGCCCGCCAGAGCGGCATCCCGGCGCTGCGTACAGCCGAGCTGAGCGACTTGCGGACGTTGGAGGCGGCTCGATCCTCCGCTCAGCGCCTGTTCGAGCGCGACCCGCAGTTGGAGCTACCCGAACATCGCGCATTGGCCGCGCAAGTCGCTACGTTTTGGGCCAGCGCCGTGGACGCGAGTTAGGTGGTTGGTTTGCTGACCCGGTGACTACGCGCGCCCGGCGCCACGGCGCATGAAAACCTCACCCCCCTGCCCCCCTCTCCTGCCAGGAGAGGGGGAAGTGCGGCTCCCCCTTCCCTCGCAGGGAAGGGGGTTGGGGGGTTAGGTGCGATTTTCAGGACAGGCTCGCCGATTTGCCGATTCAAAGGACTGGCTATGATCCGTGCCCTATATCCAGGCACTTTTGACCCGATTCACAACGGCCACGTGGACATCGCGGCCCGTGCGGCAACTCTGTTCGACGAGTTGGTGATCGGGATTTACGACAGCCCGCCCAAGATGCTGCTGTTGGACACCGCGCTGCGCGTCGCCCTGGCCAAAGGGGCGCTCGCCCACCTGGCCAACGTGCGCGTGCTGCCCTACCAGGGGCTCACCGTCGCGTTTGCCCGAGAGATCGGCGCGTCGGTCATGGTGCGGGGGTTGCGGGCCATCTCGGACTTCGAGTTCGAGTTCCAGATGGCGTTGACCAACAAGAAACTCGCGCCGGATATCGAGTTCGTCAGCCTGATGACCAGCCTGGAGTATGCCTATCTGAGTTCGACCATCCTGAAGGAGATTGCGGCATTGCGGGGCGACATCTCCGGCCTGGCGCCCCTGGCCGTGCAGACGGCCCTACAAGCCCATTTCGATGAATTGGGGCACGCGGCCCGGCACGGAGTGCCGATGGTTTCATCACGAGACTGAGTTGGATCGACCGCCACAGCCTTTCAGCCGATACGAGGTGCGCCACAGCCATGTTGAGCTTAATCGACGAACTCGAAGACCTGTTGCAGCGCGCCCTCCGCGTGCCCGTCAGCGGCAGAATCCTGGTCAATGAAACCGCCATTCGGCGCATCATCGACGAGATGCGCGCGGCCGCGCCCGACGAAGTGCGGCTGGGGCAACGGATCGCCAGCGAGCGCGAGCGCATCCTGGCCGATGCGCGGGCGCAAGCGCGGCGGATCTCGGAGGAGGCCCAGGCTCAGTTGAACACCCGGCTGGATGAGCACGGCATAGTTCAGGCCGCGCGGCAGCGGGCGCGCGAGATCCAGGGGGACGCCGACCGAAACTCCGCCGCCCTGCGCGCCGATGCCAACCACTACGTGATCAGCCAGCTCAACGCACTGGAAACCCGCTTGCAGCGCCTGCTGCGCGAGGTGCAGGCCGGTCAACGCACGCTGAAGCAAGATAGCGACCAGCATTCGGAAGAGGGCAGCCAATCTTGACAGAGGCGCCCCTCTGGCCTATAATAATCGCTTGGCGCTGAGGCGCCTTATTTTACGCGCCGGTCTCAACCGCCATCGACGGAAACTTGACTGCGCCCGGATGGCTTCCCAGCAGGGTAGGGCATCGTGATCGACAATCTGACCTTCAACGTCGCACAACTGCTCAAGGACCCCGTCGGGGCAACTCGCACTGGGGACGTGGTGGCCGACGTGGGACATCTGGCGCCCGAGCTACAGCAAGTCGAGGACGCGCCCGCGGCGGTGCTGAGCGGCTCTGTGCGCTTGATGCACATCAACGACGGCATCCTGGCGCAGGGGATGTTGCATACCCAGGTCATGCTGCCGTGTGCGCGCTGCCTGAATCCAGTCAGTGTGCCGTTGGACGTCGAGCTCGAAGAGATCTTCGTGCCGACGATCAACATCGTCACTGGAAAATCGATCGCTCCCGAAGAAGAAGATCGGGCGCTGTGGGTCGATGAAAACCACATCCTGGATCTGCGCGAGGTGCTGCGCCAGGATGTCATGTTGGCCAGCCCCATACACGTGCTGTGCCGGGAGGATTGTCAGGGGCTTTGTCCCACGTGTGGGCAAAACCTGAACGAAGGCCCTTGCGATTGTCAACCCGAGCCAGACCCGCGCTGGGCCGTGCTGGCTGCCTTATTGAAAAACTCAGAATGAAGGAGTATTCTCGTGCCACCTCTTCCAAAGCGTAAGATATCCAAAGGGCGGCGGGACCGCCGCCGCGCCCACGATGCTTTGTCGCCGATGCATCTGGTGCGCTGTTCGCAGTGCGGCAGCATGCGGCGGCCACATCACGTCTGCCCTGAGTGCGGCGTCTATCGCGGCGAGACCTTCCTTGAAGTAGAAGCCGAAAAATAGGTCCGCGCACAGCCATCGGGGCAACTTGTCGACGAGAACGGGGGATCTGGGGCCTCACCCACGTCCCCTTTCTTGTCAGACCTGACAGGTTTCACGGATCACTTTTCGGCGTAAATGCCCGTCTGATCGGGTCGAATCTGGCTAAAAACGACACCTTCGGAAACCTGTCAGGTCTTAACAGACCTGACAGGTTTCACGGATCACTTTTCGGCGTAAATGCCCGTCTGATCGGGTCGAATCTGGCTAAAAACGACACCTTCGAAAACCTGTCAGGTCTTAACTTAGATGACGGTGAGAGACACATGACCCACACCGCCTACCTTTTCCCCGGACAAGGCTCGCAGACGGTCGGCATGGGCCAGGCATTGGCCGAGGGCTATCCTGTTGCCCGAGACACGTTCGCGGAAGCGGACACCATCCTGGGCTTCGCGCTCTCCGCGCTCTGCTTTTCGGGACCGGCCGAAACGCTGACCGAAACCCGCAACGCCCAGCCCGCGCTCCTGACCACCAGCATCGCGGCGCTGCGTGCGCTCCAGACCGCGCGGCCCGCCCTGCCCTCGCCCTGCTGTGTGGCGGGTCACAGCCTGGGCGAATACAGCGCCCTGGTAGCGGCCGGGGCGCTGCGCTTTGCTGACGCGGTGCGGTTGACGCGCGTGCGCGGCGAATTGATGGCGCAGGCCGGCGCGGCGCACCCCGGCAGCATGGCAGCCATCTTGCGGCTGGAGGATGCTGCGGTCGCCGCGCTCTGCGCGCAGGCCGCCGCGGAGACGGGAGATGTGGTGCAGCCCGCCAACTATAACTCACCGGGGCAGGTGGTCATCTCAGGAGGGCCGGCCGGGATCGCCGCGGCGGCGGCGCTGGCCAAGGCCGCGGGCGGCCGGGCCATGCCGCTGGCAGTCAGCATCGCCGCGCACTCGGCGTTGATGGGACCGATTGCGGCTGAATTTGCGGCGCATCTGGCCGCAACGGACTTCTCAGCGCCCCGGTTCCCGGTGATCGGCAACGTCCAGGCCGCACCGCTCACCACCCCGGACGAAATCCGCCAGGAGCTGACGGCCCAACTCACCGCGCCCGTACGCTGGACCGCGTCGGTGACATACATGACAGGAGCCGGCGCGACGCGGTTTGTCGAGATCGGCGCCGGTAGCGTCTTGACCGGGTTGGTGAAACGGATCGCGGCCGATGTGGAGACGGCGACCGTTGGGACGGCGGAGGAGATTGGGGCTTTGAGGAGTAACGAGTAATGCGTGGGGCGTGGAGTGTGGAGTGTGGAGTGTGGAGCGTAGTACGCGCAGCGTAGGACGCACACACCAGCACTTGTGACTCGTAACTCGTGACTCGTCACGTTTTACGTTTTACGTTTCCCTTTCACGCCTCACACGGCATCCGCCGACACTGGGAGACTAACGTTATGTTACACGGCAAAATCGCCATCGTCACCGGCAGCTCACGAGGCATCGGCGCAACCATCGCCAAGGAGTTGGGCGCGCAGGGTGCGACCGTTGTAGTCAACCACCGAGACAGCGCGGCCCAGGCAGAGGCCGTGGTAATCGAAATCGCCGCGGGCGCGGGCAGCGCGATCGCCATCCAGGCGGATGTCAGCGTCTTCGCCGAAGCGCAGCGGCTGATCAAGGAGACCCTTGACCGTTTCGGCCGCGTGGATATCCTGGTCAACAACGCGGGGACGACCCGCGACACCCTGCTGCTGATGATGAGCGAGACCGATTGGGATACCGTCATCGCGACCAACCTCAAGAGCGCCTACAACTGCACCAAAGCGGCACTGCGCCCGATGCTGAAACAGCGCTATGGGCGAGTGATCAACATCTCGTCAGTATCGGGGTTGGCGGGTCAAGCAGGTCAAACCAACTACTCCGCGTCCAAGGCGGGCTTGATCGGTTTCACCAAGGCTTTGGCGAAAGAGGTGGGCTCACGCGGCATCACTGCGAACGCTGTTGCACCCGGTTTCGTGCCCACGGCCCTGACCGAGGTGCTGACCGAGGAACAAAAGGGGACGATCATCGCCGCCACGCCGCTCGGCCGTTTCGGCCAGCCGGAAGAGATCGCCTACGCAGTGGCCTTCCTGGCCAGTGACCGGGCCGCGTTCATCACCGGTCAGGTGCTGAGTGTGGACGGCGGCCTGGTGATGCAATAGCGCCTAACCTCTCAGGCTTGCGCCTTCTGTGCAGGGATTTGGCTATCGGCTTTCGCAGCTTTGGTTCCGGCTCGTCCGGGTTAGGGGGAATCATGGACGATGTGCAGGGCAAAGTCACCATCGCACCGACGGTGCTCACCACAATCGTGCGGCTGACCGCGCTGGAGCAACGCGGCGTGCACCGGCTGGCGCCCGCTCCGCCTAAAGTGCGCGGCCTGCTGGCCGGGGGAGCGGCAGAAGAGGGCATCTTCGTCGAGGTGACCGACGCGGGCGTCGAGGTTGAGCTGCACGTAGTCGCGGCCGCCGACGCGAACATGCTCAAGCTCGGCGAGGCGTTGCAAACCCACGTGACTCGGGCCATCGTGGAGATGGTCGGCCTGCCGGTCGTCGCGGTCGACGTGCACATCGATGACGTCGTCCTTCCCTCCGAGAAGGCGAAATAGCAGGGTCATTTTTCATGCACAGCCATCGGCTTGCTCGGGTCAGTGCGCTCCAGATTTTGTATGAGCTGGACACTACGACCCACGCGGTCAGCGCCGCGATCCGTTTTCGCCTGGAAGACCACCCTCTGCCGCCGGAAAGCGAAATGTTTCTACGGCAAATCGTCAACGGTGTCGTCCAGCATCGGGATGAGTTCGACGCATTGATTCAGAAATATGCGCCTGCGTGGCCGGTTTCGCAGATCGCCGTCATCGATCGAAATGTGCTGCGAATTGCCCTTTTTGAACTGAGCGGGGAAAGCAACACGCCGCCCAAAGTCGCCATCAACGAAGCGGTCGACCTGGCCAAGATGTTCGGCAGCGACAACAGCTCGCGCTTCGTCAACGGTGTTTTGGGTTCGGCGATCGGTGACCGGGAGCTCGGCGCCCACCCGTCCCCAACCCCCACCATAGCCACAGCAAAGGACTAACCGTGGACATCCTGGGCATCGGTCCCCTGGAACTCATCGTCATCTTGATCCTGGCTCTGATAGTCTTCGGCCCAGATCGCCTGCCCGAGATCGGCGCGAAGCTCGGCAAAGGCATGCGGAGCATGCGCCGCGCCACCCGCGAGTTCTCACGGGAAATCGAGCAGGCCCGCCAGGCCATTGAAAATCCCGTCGACGAGATCAGGCAACCGTTGCAGGAGATCGCCCAACCGCTGCAAGAAGCCCGCCAGGTCGCTCAGACCATCAAAGACCCGGCCAAGGCGTTGCGGGAATCGGCGCTGCGAGAACTCGCGCCCGCCAAAGACGCGGCAGCCAAAGAGGCGACCGCGTTGAAGCAGGAAATCGAAGAGATCCGCCTCGACCTGGAAAGCCCTGTCGACGAGATCAAACAACCGTTGCAAGAGATC
>MNXL01000383.1:793-37310 GCA_001871755.1 Anaerolineae bacterium CG2_30_64_16 | reverse complement strand
CAACCTGGTGTTCCGCAGCGACGCCAACGGGCAGGTGACCGGTGGTCAAGTGCCAGGCACTTCGGAAGTGCCTGGCACTTCCAACGACCACGGCCACCTACGACTACATCGGCCCCTGGCGGGCCCTGCGCCGCATGAACGGCAATGGCACCTACGTCTCCTACAGCTACGATGGCGCCCGGCGTCTGATCGGCCTCGACTACCGCCTGACCGCTAACCAGCTTCCAGTTTCCAGCTTCCAGTACACCTACGACCGGGTGGGCAACCGCTTGACAGAGACCACCCAGCCCGGCAACCACCTGACCACCTACACGTACGACAGCCTCTACCGCCTGATCGTTGTCCAGTCTCCATTATCCAATACCCAATACCTTTATGACCCGGCCGGCAACCGCACGCAGGAGACCCGCAACGGCCAGACGATCCCCTACACGGTGGATGCCATGAATCGCTACACGGCTATCGGCGGCCGGGCGCTGGCTTACGATGCCAACGGCAATCTACGACTGGATGCCGAAAACCTCTATCAGTACGACGCCTTCAACCGCCTGGTTCGCACCGCGGACGTGGTCTGGTCCCCGTACTACCTGCCGCTGATGGCAGGAGGCGGCAGCGGACGCGTGGCCAGCCAATCTGTCTCCGTCCAGACGTCGTCTGGGCCTCCGACCATCACCCGGCACACCTACGACGCGCTGAACCGGAGAGTGAGTCAACAGGTCGAGAACGCAACAGAACGCTATCTCTACGCCGGCGGCCGGGTGATCGAGGAGCGGGACGACGACGACGCGCTGGTCGCCAGCTATGTGGGCGGGCTGTTCATGGAACGCGACGGCGAACGCAGCTTCTACCAGCACGACGCCCGCGGCAGCGTACGCGCATTGGCCGATGCCCATGGCGCCGTGGTGGAGCGCGTGGACTACGAGGCTTTTGGTAAACCGATCTTCGACGGCGGCGCTCAATCCAGCGCCCTGGGCAACCCCAATCTCTGGCGCGGCCTGCGCTACGATGCAGACGATGGACTCTACATCCTGCGCGGGGATCGCTACGACCCGGATAGTGGACGTTTGATTCAGGTGCATTCCAGGTAGGTTGGGATTGGGCACGGACTGCTCGCCTCATCACGGGTTGCGTATTGCGTAGCCGCTCCTGCACCTATCCGATTATCACGTGCCAGGCGCTTTGATCGGCGCCTGGCACGCGACTCCATGATTCTCCGAAACATCGTCCCCTCCTCCCCTCGAAATCACTCTTTCGAGGGATGACATCCCGCGTCCGGGGTGTCATACTACCGCGCAGGACGTCGCGAGCTTACCCCCCGGACAAGGCTCATGTTAGACCAACTCCGTGCCCAAATGGCCGCGTTTCTCGCCGCGCACGACGTTTGCATCCTCAGCACCGCCGGCGCGGCGGGCGCGTGGGCCATGCCGGCGCGGTATCTGGCGCGCGGGCTGGAGGTAGATTGCCTGGCGCCGCGCTGGGCCGACGTGGCCTACCAACTGGAACAGGACCCGCGCGTGCTGCTGGTGATCCCGAGCCAGATTTCGGACCCTTCGACAGAGCCTGGCCTGAGCTTGTCGAAGGGCTCAGGGCAGCGTTTCGGATTTCGGATTTCGGATGAACAGACTGCTCCGCAATCCGCAACTCTTCGACTTCGCTCAGCACAAGCATCCCCCCTGGTAGGGGGGACCAGAGGGGGGTTGCGCTGGCTGCAGATCCAGGGCACGGCAGAGCCGGTCGGCGCGCCCGACTGGGCCAGTCTGTTGCCCGGCTGGACTTCCGCCGTCGCGCCGGACGATCTGTACCTGGTGGTGCGGGTGACGCCGGCGCGCCTGGATCTGTTCGACGAGCGCCAGGGCTGGGGCGCGCGGGAGACGGTGGAGATGTGATCGAGAGAGATTCACGCAGTTTGACATCCATCAGTTTCAGTATACTAGGAGGTAGGGACACAATGAATGCACAACAGACGAAAGTGCGGTTGGTCGGACCGGCGCTGATCCTGAGTCTGATCCTGGCGCTGGGGATGGTGAGCGGCAGCGCGGCGGGGCCGGCGCCCGGGTCGACCCTGGCCCCCGCGGCGCCCCAGGGTTCGACCGACACCATCACGTTCCAGGGGCAACTGACCGACAGCGCGGGCAACCCGCTGGACGGCGCCTACGACATGCGGTTTACGATTTACGACGCGGAGACGGGCGGCAGCGCGGCCTGGGGCGCGGAAACCCAGATCGGCGTGCAGGTGGCGAACGGCCTGTTTGTCGTCCAGTTGGGCAGCGTCATCCCGCTGGGCGCGACGGTGTTCGACGGGGGGGACCGCTGGCTGCAGATCGAGGTGTGGAACGGCGCGGCGTGGGAGGCGCTCACCCCGCGGCTCGTCTTCGGCAGCGCGGCCTACGCCATCAACGCCCAGTCCGTGGAGGGGCTGAGCGCCGGCCTGTTCGTCAGGAAGAGCGGCGACGATATGACGGGCGCGCTGGGGGTGAGTGTGGGCGCGGCCGGTAGCGGAGCGATCCATGCAGAGAACACTGCTAGTGCGGACGGTTCAACCGGCATCGCAGGTGTGAGCAGCGCTGCCAGCGGAAGTACCAACGGTGGTTACTTTGAGAGCCAGAGCATCAACGGGGTGGGCGTCGTGGGATCGGTCAGCGCCACTTACGGCGCGACCATCGGCGTGTATGGTGAGACAGGGAGCAGCTCCGACGAGGCGGTCGGCGTGTATGGCCTGGCATCAAGGTCGAGCGGCAAGACCTACGGCGTCATGGGCGAGACTGCGAGCAGCGGCAGTGAAGCCAGCGGCGTGTACGGTCTGGCCAATGCCAGCAGCGGCGAAACCAACGGCGGCTATTTTGAGAGCAAGAGTAGTGCCGGCATCGGTGTTCAGGGTATCGCTTCGGCCAACGGTGGCAAAGGCACAGTCGGCGTGATAGGTGTGACCATGGGCAATCAACCCGGTGGCTTGTTTGGCGAAGCCACACCGATGGGTGTCTACGGTGTGGCTCAGTCAGCCAGCGGCGTAACGTACGGTGTGGAAGGCCTCACGTGGAGCAACACTGACGCGGCGGCTGGCGTGCATGGCCTGACAGTCGCCGACAGCGGCAAGACCTACGGTGTGTTGGGCGAGACTTTTAGCAGCGGCAGTGAAGCCAGCGGTGTGTACGGTCTGGCTCATGCCAGCAAAGGCGACACCTACGGCGGCTATTTTGAGAGCAAAAGTAGTGCCGGCATCGGTGTTCTGAGTATTGCTTCGGCCAGCGGAGGCGAAGGCACAATCGGGGTGGTCGGTGTGACCAAAGGCAATCAACCCGGTGGCTTGTTTGGCGAAGCCACACCGGTGGGTGTCTACGGTGTGGCTGAGTCAGCCAGCGGCGTAACATACGGTGTGGAAGGCGCCACGTGGAGCAGCACGGACGCGGCGGCCGGCGTGCATGGCCTGGCAACCGCCGACAGCGGGCTGACCTACGGCGTGTATGGCGAGACCCTTAGTGACTCGAAGGGGGTGGCCGGCGTCCACGGCTTCAGCTCGGACGGCACGACCTACGGCGTGATGGGCCAGACCCTCAGCGCTGATAGCGACGGCGCTGGCGTCTTCGGCGACGCGCTATCCAGCGCGGCCGGCGGCCGCTTCGAGAGCCTGATCGGGCCAGGTATCCGTACGAAGAGTAGCACAGGCAACCCCATCGAAGCCTACAACGCTGGCGGACTGGTCTTCAAGGTGGACAATAGCGGCAATGTCTTTGCCGACGGTACATACACCAGCCCGGCCGCTGACTTCGCCGAGCTGCTGCCGGCTGTGGAAGGCCTGGAGCCGGGTGACGTGCTGACGGTCGGCCCGGACGGCCGCGTGAACCTCGCCAACGCGGACAATGTCCTTGCCATTATCGGCGTCTACTCCACCAACCCCGCCTTCCTGGGTGGCAAATCCTTTGACGATGCTCAGGACAAATCCGCAATCCGCAATCCGCAATCCGAAATCCCAGTGGCGATCATCGGGGTGGTACCCGTCAAGGTCAACGCGGAGAACGGCCCGATCCGCCCGAACGATCCGCTCACGGTCAGCAAGACGGCTTCCGGTCATGCCGCGAAAGCTATCCCCCTCTTCACCCTGGACGGGGGAGAGGCGGTCTATGCCGGCGGCACGATCGTGGGGCGGGCGCTGGAGGGGTTGGATAGCGGCACAGGGGTGATCCGGGTGCTGCTGCAGTTGCGATGAGCATTGGAACGTTCTAACGTTGAACGTGCCAACGTTCTGAGAGGAGCGTGTGCCATGAAACACCGAACTCGAATCCTGATCGCAGCAGCCCTGATCCTGCTGGGGCCGTGGGCCGTTCAGGCCCAGGGGCCAGATCGCGCGGACAAACCCGATGCCCGCATCGTGCTTCACGCCGCGGGCCGAGGCAATCCGTGGGTCAATCTGCTCGATGGTCTGCCACTGGCGGCTGACTACGATGGCCCGACGGCGCTCACCCAGTTGCTGAAGACGGGCCAGGCCCAAGCGTTGAGCCTGGCGGCGGCTGACTTCGACCGGGATGGCATGCCTGACCTGGCGACCGGCTACGCCGCTCCAGGTGGAGGGCTGGTGACCACCCGCCGGGGCAATGTGGACCTGCTTTGGCCCGAGGCCGCCGAGGCGCAGCAGCGCAAGGCCGCGGGAACCTTCACCGATGCCCCGTTTCTCTCCCCGGCGCGGATTTCGGCGCTGTCCATCGCGCCTGACTTCCTGGCCGCGGGGGATTTCGACGCCGATGGCTACTATGACCTGGTGGCGGCGGCTCACGGTGGCAAGCTGCTGTACTGGCTGCCGGGCGACGGGATCGGCGGCTTCGGCCCGGCTCAGACGGTGCAGTTGCCCGGCCGCGTGACCGCCCTGACGGTCGGGGAGATCAACCGTCGGGATGGTCTGGCTGACCTGGTGGTGGGCGTGGATGGCGATGCGGGGCCGCAAGTGCTGGCCTTCGAAGGACCTGGGGGCGCGCTGCGCAGCGCCCCAGAGGTATTCGAGGTCCCGGCAAAGGTGACTGCCCTGGCCCTTGCTGAACTCGACGGCCACTTCGCCATGGACCTGGCTGTGGCAGCCGGGAGGGAGCTGCTCATCATCCACGGCCGCGACCGGCAGTTGTCTCTGCCGCCCGATTGGCCAGGGGCGAAGGTAAGCCCTGCCATGATTGACCGACATGAGCTGCTCTTCGATCCAGTTGCCATGGCGGTGGGCGACCTGACGCCTGAAGACGAGCACCGCCTGGAAGTGGCGTTGCTATCAGATGATGGTATCGTGCATGTGCTGGACCCGGCCACGGCTCGAGAAATCATGGGATACTCGCTGGCGCTCGCCAATTCACCGGCTTACCGGTTGGGGCTGGTCGCGACCAACGTCTCTGGTCTGCCGGGGGATGACCTGGTGGTCATTGATCTGATAGCCCAGCAGCTACACGTAGTGGTCATGGGGGCTACGGAGACTCCGGATCAGCTTGGGACGGCCGTCAGCTTCTCGCCCCGGTCGGCCACGCTGGATGTAGCCGGCTCGCCGGTGGCCGTGCTGCCCATGCGTCTGAACGTTGATGCGCTCAGCGACCTGGTGGTCGCCGCGGACGGTACGGCCGGGCTGACGGTGGGCTTGACCGCCCCGCTGGCTACCTTCACCGTCAACTCGACCGGCGGCGAGAAGAAGGACTGTGATCTGGGGGATGGCGTATGTATTGGCAAGAGGCGTACTGAAATGGGAGGATGTGTTGTCGTCAACCCCGACTGTACCCTGGCCGCGGCGCTGTCCGAGGCAAGCAGGCACCCAGGCAGCCAGATTCTTTTCAATGTTGCTCCCAACAACCCCGATGGTTCGGTAACAATCCCAAGCCTGGACAATGTGCGGGTGAGGAGCGGGACGACGATCCTTGGCGCGAGCCAGCCCGGCTACGCCGATCACCCCATCGTCGAGGTGCAAGCTGGTCTCGTTGCCGACAATGATCGTAGTGCGCAATCTGATCATGTGGGCTACGCATTCGGACGGTTCGGGTATATGGATGTCCGGCAGCAATGGTTTTCTGGAGGGCAATCTATTGGGGACTGACCGCACCGGCGTCGCGACGCTTAGCGGAGCTGTCAAGGTGTCCGGCGCGAACAACACTGTGGGCGGAGCGACCACTGCGGCACGCAATATCTGTACGACGGTGCGAATGGATGGAGGCACGGGCAATCGCGTGCAGGGCAACTACATCGGCGTGGGAGCAGCAGGCGAACGGTTCGAACCACGCGGATATGGGGTAATCTTTGTCAATTCTGGCCTTAACCATACCATCGGCGGTTCGGTAGATCCGGCGGGCACGCCACCGGGGAACGTCATCTCGGGCAACGGTGGCAGTGGGATTCTGTTCTCCCAACAGGGATCCGATGTCTCGCGGATCGAGGGCGTGTTGATACAGGGTAACCTCATCGGCACAGACGTTACCGGCGCAATTGCGCTGCCGAACCGTGAGAACGGCGTGTTCAACACACCGCACGATAATAATACTATCGGCGGCACTGCGCCCGGGCTGGGCAACGTGATCGCCGGCAACGTGGGCTGGGGTGTTCTTCTTCGCGGTGTCCAGGGCAACCTGGTGCAGGGCAATCGCATCGGCACCGATCTGAATGGGACGGCGGCTGTGGCCAACAATAGTGGTGGCGTCAAAGTGATGACCGAGCTTGACAACTGGAAGTGCCGTGTCGCCCGTGACAACGTCATTGGCGGCCCGCCTGAGTCGCCGGATGCGGGGAATCTGATCTCAGGCAACTACGGCGATGGCGGTGTCATGCTTTCTGGCGCCTCATCCCCGTGTGGGAGCGCGACCGATACCCTGGTGCAGGGCAACCGGATCGGCACCGATGCCAGTGGCAACGTAGCCGTAGGTAACGTGGACGGCGTGACCATCTTTGCTTCCCACAACGTCATCACCGAGAACCTGATTTCGGGTCAGTCTAACCATGGCATCTATTTCTATGGGCCGACCGATACCACTTCAGCCCGCTCCCAGGAAAACCGGGTGGAGAACAACCAAATCGGCCTTTCTGCGGCTGGCGCCAGCCTCGGGAACGGCGTATCGGGCATCGGGTCGGGTATCTACCTCAAGTTGGCGGAGAACAACACCCTGGCCAATAATACCATTGCCTATCACCGCAGCGGGGGTGTTGTGGCTTATGGGAGTCAGAGCATCGGCAACACCTTCACCCAGAATTCCATCTTCTCGAACAAGGGCGGGGGGATCGTCCTGGTCGGCGCAAACAACAATCAGAAGGCCCCAGTGATCGGGTCCGTAAGCGTCGCCGGCGGCAGCACGACCGTTGTGGGCACGCTCACCAGCGTAGCGAGCACGACCTTCCGGCTGGAGTTCTTCTCCAACGATGAGTGCGACGCCGCCAGTTTCGAACAGGGCAAAACCTACCTGGGCTCGGTCGAGGTGACCACGGATGCAGACGGGAAAGCGCCGTTTCAGTTCCAGCACGGCGGCGGCGCGCAGAACGTCACCGCCACGGCGACGAACCTGAGCACGGGTGACACCTCGGGGTTCTCAGCGTGTGGCATCCCATCTCCTCTGGTATTCAAGGTGGAGAACGATGGCGACGTCTATGCTGACGGCACGTACCAGACCCCGGCGGCGGACTTTGCCGAGTGGTGGCCACTGGCAGATAGCAGATGGCAGATGGCAGATGGCAAACCGGAGCCGGGTGATGTGCTCGCGTTGGGGCCGGATGGCGGGGTGATGCTGGCCGGCCTGCCCGGCGCAGGGCCGGTGATCGGCGTCCACGCTGCCCAACCCGGCTTTCTCGCTGGCGGCTCGCAATTCGCAATTCGCAATTCGCAAATCGTGATCCCCGTGGCCCTGGTCGGTGTCGTGCCCCTCAAGGTTTCGGCCGAAAACGGCCCGATTCAGCCCGGCGATCTGCTGGCCCTTTCATCCACGCCGGGCGTGGCGGCACGGGCCATGCCAGTCACCTTTGGTGGACGCATGTTCCACCTGCCCGGCAGCTTCTTCGCCAAGGCGCTGGAACCGTTCGGAGGGCCGGGCATCGACGTCATCCGAGTGCTGCTGGTGGGGCAGTGAAAGAGGTGCAGCGATGAACAAATCTATTCTGAGATTCCTCGGCATCGCTTGCCTGGGGCTCGGCCTGGTGGTGACTATGGCGCAGGCGCAAGGTGGCGGCTTCCGTCTCGGCAGGAGTGTGATCGGCGGGGGCGGCACGGGCGCGCAGCCCTTGAGCTCGGCCAGTTTCCAGATGCACGCCAGCCTGGGGCAGCCAGGGCCAGCGGGCAGCGCCAGCAGCGCCAGCTTTGGCCTGGTCGGTGGTTACCAGGTCCGACCGCAGGCGCCCTCGGCCACCCCGACGAACACGGCCACGAGCCAGGCGCAGCCATCCGAAACGCCGACGCCTACGGCAACGGCCACGCACACTCCTACATCGAGCGACACGCCGGCGTCAACACCCACGGCCACAGCCACATCGACTCCCACTCCTACGCCAACGCCCACGACCGCCTCAACTGGTCCCGATCTGTTCGGGTGGGTGTTCCTGGACGTCAACGGCGATGGCTGGCGGCAGCCCGCGGAACAGGCGGGTTTCTCCGGCCAGACGCTGCGGTTGGAGGCGCCGGGCGGCGGGGAGGTGGCGTGGACCAAGAGCGTCGGCACGACCGGCTGGTATCAGATCGACGTTGTGGCGGCCGGCTGGTACTATCTCAATGCGACCGTGCCGGAGGGCTACGTGTCCACCAGCCCGACGCGAGTGTGGTTCGAGAAGGAGGTCGGGGAGGCGAAGGTGATCAATTTCGGCATGCGCCCCGCGCCGACCGCGACGCCGACCCGCACACCGACCCGCACGCCGACGCGCACGGCCACGGCGACCCCGACGGCCACGGCAACCGCCACCGCCACGCGGACGGCGACGCCGCATGACACCATCATACCGACCGCGACCGCCACACCCACCGCGACCGCCACCCGTACATCGGCCTACACATCGACCCCAACCCTGACGCCGACGCACACCCATACACCGACCGCCACGCCGACTCCGTGGCGACGCTACTTCCCGTTGGCGGGGAACTGACTTGGCGCCGACCCCAGTCCCCTCCCTTGCTCAAGCGGGGGACCGGGGATAGCGACAGCATCGCATGGCTGCGAGACCTTCGAGGTCTCTGAAACCTCGAAGGTCTGATTCGGCGGGCTTTATCGGCATCGCATTCTGGGCGTGGACGCCACCCAAATCGGGGAGGCGCAACCGCTGGTCTCACCCCTGCGCGCGGGGATGACGGACACGGTAGCGGTGGCATGGACGGTACCCATCACCGCCACCGGCCGCGATATCTGGGTGCTGGTCGATCCGTACGCGGAGGTACTCGAAAGCGATGAGACCAACAACCTGGCGCACGTCAGGGCCGTCTTTCCCGATTTGCTGGTGAGCAGCATGTACGCCGACTACGCGGCGCCCGACACGATCCAGATCAGCACGACGCTCTCCAACCGCGGCGTGGCGCCGGCCACGGACGTGGTCGTGGCCTGGCGCCGGGATGCGGTCACCGGCACACTGCTGGCAGAAACCGCAGTGGGCAGCATCGCGGCCGGTGGCAGCCAGGAGGTCGGCCTGACGTGGCGCGTCTCGCCGGCGGACGCGGGCGAGCACGTGGTCTACGCGGTGGTCGATCCGGCGAACGCCATCCTGGAGATGGACGAGACCAACAACGCGGACCTGGCCGCGGCAGATGTGCTGCCCGATCTGGCGCTGGGCGGGTCGTACGTCGAGGTGGGACTCGGCGGCCGGCCGCCTGATCCGTTGCCGATCACGCTGGTGTTGGACAACCGGGGGGTGGCCGACGCACGAGATGTGCGGGTGCGGGTGGCGCCGGCCGCGCGGCCCGGCGCGGGGGCCGCGGTGCTCTACGAGACGGTGATACCCAAGCTCGCGGCCGGCGAAGAAGTCGTGCTGACCACTGGTATCTCCGTGCCCGGCTGGGAAGACGTCTACGCGATGGCCGACCCGGAGTGGGCCATCCCCGAAACGAACGAAAGCAACAACCTGGCGCTGCTGGTGGAGTTCCCGCCGCGCAGATACCTGCCGCTGCTGCTACGATAACGGATAGCACGTGCAACGCACTCTCGAAGTGCGTTGCACGTAAGCCGATCGCTCCTCTGGCGTCTACATCGCATTCTCTCAATAATCTGGGGGCGGTGGCCGCCGTTCGACAGGCTCGTCCGAGCCGCTCACGATGCGGTCTGCGACCGGGCCACCGTGGCTCACTCACAGGTTGGCCATAGCGTATTCCGGAAAATTGAGAGAATACCCTACGTCGTCACGAGATCCACGAATTGTCGCTCGTAGAGAGCGTGATAGAGCCCGCCCCGCGCCAGCAGCTCCTCGTGGCGCCCGCGCTCAACGATGCGGCCACCGTCCACGACGCAGATCAGGTCCGCATGGCGGACGGTGCTCAGCCGATGGGCGATGACCATAGCGGTGCGCCCAGCCAGCAACCGCTGCAGCGCGTCCTGGATCAGCACCTCGGTTACGGTGTCCACGCTCGAGGTGGCCTCGTCCAGGATCAGGATGCGCGGGTCGGCCAGTACCGCGCGGGCGATGCAGATGAGCTGACGTTGACCCACTGACAGGTTGACGCCCCCTTCCAGAATCTCCGTGGCGTAGCCGTCCGGCAGCGCGGTGATGAACGCGTGGGCATTGGCCAGGCGGGCGGCCTCCTCCATTGCGCGGGCGGCCGCTCGCGGCCGCCCAAAGCGGATGTTGTCGGCGATGGCGCCGGAGAAGAGGAAAGGCTCCTGCGGCACCAGCCCCATCTGCCGGCGCAGGGAATGCTGAGTGACCTGCCGGACGTCCAACCCGTCGATCAGCACCGCACCCTCTGTGACATCATAGAAGCGGGCCACCAGATTGGCGATGGACGTCTTGCCGGCCCCGGTCGGCCCCACCAGCGCCACCGTCTGCCCCGGTTCGATGACCAGGTTCACGTCGTGGAGCACGCGCGTGTCACCGCGGTATGAGAAGGAGACGTGGCGTAGCTCTACCAGGCCAGCGATGGTCGGCATCTCGACCGCGGCGGGCCGATCCGCGATCTCCGGCCGGGTGTCGAGCAGGTCCAAGACCCGTTCGCCGCCCGCCATCGCGGCCTGCATGGTGGTGTAGAGCTGGCTCAACTCTTGAATCGGCTGGAAGAAGCGGGACACATAAGCCAGGAACGCCACCATCACCCCCAGGGTCAGTTCCCCGCGCGCGACCGCAAGCCCGCCAAACCACAGCACGATCCCTGTGGCCAGCATCCCGAGAAACTCGATGGAGGGCAGGAAGACGAACGAAAGGGACATGGCCTTGATGTAGGCATCCCGATTGGCCTGGTTCACCTCGTCGAATCGCTCGTGCGTCACATCCTCTTGCGCAAAGGCCTGGATCACGCGCATCCCGGAAATGTCCTCGGCCAGGTCGCCGACGACGGCCGCGATCCGGGCCCGAGTGTGGCGGAACGCGACCTGAGCCCGGCGGGCAAAAAGATAGGTCGCCAGCAGCACTACCGGAAAGACGCAGAAGGTGAGAAGCGCCAGCCGCAGACTCATCGAAAGCATCACGGAGATGACACCTGCCAACACCAGCACATCGCCGACCAGGGTGATCAACCCCTCCGACAGCAGTTCGTTGATGACGGCCACGTCGTTGATGACGCGCGAGATGGTCACCCCGACGATGTGGGTATCGTGATAGCCCAGGGGAAGCGCCTGAAGATGGCGGAAGAGCCGTGTGCGCAACGTGGCCAGCACCCGTTGCCCTACCCACGACAGCAGATACTGTTGGCCCGCGGTGGTCAGATAGGCGCCGATGAAGACGGCCGCCAGACCCAGGGCGATGCGAGCCAGACCGGCGGTGTCTCCCTCGGCGATGGACTGGTCGATCGCCACTTTGATCAGATAGGGGGCGACCAGCGTCAACGCCGACGCGATCAGCATCAGCAGAAACGCGGCGGCCATGCGCTGCCAGTGGGGGCGCAGATAGGCCAGCAAACGGGTGACGACGCGCCAATCAAAGGCCTTCCCGTCGACCCGCTCGCCAAAGCCCTCCATCACCCGACGCGGGCCGATGCCGGTACCGCTGGCGCCGATAGAGAAGCTCATGGCGTCTGTCCTTGGGGCCGCAGTTGATAGTGATAGATCTCCGCGTACAGGCCCGAGGTGCGCAGCAGTTCCGCGTGCGTCCCGCGAGCCGCGATGCGACCGTTTTCCAGGATGATGATCAGGTCGGCCTTGCGCAGCGTGCTCAGACGTTGCGCGATGACGAACGACGTGCGCCCCCGCATCAGTCGCTGGAGGGCGGTCTGGATCAACTGCTCGGTCTCGGTGTCCACGCTGGAGGTCGCGTCATCCAGGATGAGGATGCGAGGGTCCTTGAGCAGGGCGCGGGCGATGGCGATGCGCTGGCGCTGCCCGCCGGAGAGGGTGAGACCGCGTTCGCCGACCCGCGTGTCATACCCATTCGGCATCTCGCAGATGAACGAGTGCGCCTGGGCCGCCCGAGCTGCCGCGATGATCTCCTCCTCGCTGGCGTCGGGGCGACCGAACGCGATGTTCTCTCGAACGGATGCGGCGAAAAGCGTTGTCTCCTGCAGCACGTTGGCGATCTGGTCTCGCAAGGAGTTCAAGGTCACGCGGTGGATGTCATAGCCGTCGATGGTGATGCGCCCCGCGGTGGGGTCGTAGAAACGCGGGATGAGGTTGATGATGGTCGACTTGCCGGAACCGGTGGCTCCCAGCAAGGCGATCACCTGACCAGGCACCGCCTCGAACGTGACGTCTGTGAGCACGCGATGGCGACCGAAATAGGCGAAGGAGACGTGTTCGAAGCGCACGTGGCCGCGCACGGGCGGCAGCGGCGCCGCGTCGGCCGTCTCCTGCACCTCCGAAACGGCATCCAGGATCTCGAAAACGCGCTCCCCCGCGGCCGCGGCAATGGAAAGCGCGGGGATGATCATCCCCAGCCGGCGAACCGGCTGCACCAGTTGCGCCAGGTAGGTGGAGAACGCCACCAGTTCTCCCAGGGTGAGCCGGCCTTGAGTGACCAGGAGACCCCCGTACCAGATGATCAGAACCACGCTCGCACTGGCGATCAATTCGAGCAGCGGAACGTTGACGGCGCTGAGGCGAGCCGACCGGGCCGACAGATCGAACCAGCGCGCGTTTTCGCGATCAAACCGGGCGATCTCGTTCTCCTCCTGGGCAAAGGCCTTGACCACGCGCGCGCCGCGCAAGTTTTGCTCCAGCCGCGTGGTCAGCACGGCCAGTTGTTGCTGAATCTCCAGGGAGAGCGGCCGCAGGACGCGACCCAGTTGAAAAGCGCGGTAGCTGAGCAATGGCATGGCGGCGAGGGCCAGGAGGGCCAGAGGGAGGTTCATCTGTGCCATCATCGCCGCGGTCCCCAGCAAGAGGATCGTGGCATCGATCAGCCGCAGGAACGCGCGACCGGTCACGAAACGGACCCGATCCACATCCTGTACTGCCCGGGAGAGGATCTGGCCGGTCTCGGTACGATCGTGATAGGAGAAGGAGAGATCGGAGAGCTTGCGGTGGATGGCGTTGCGCAGGTCGTACGCAACGCTCTGGGAGGCGACCTCCGTCCACTGTCCCTGCACGAAGGTCAGCCCCCCTTTGAGCAACGTCAGCCCCAGGAGACCCAGAACCGAAAGCCCCAACAGGCGGACATCCTGACCGCCGATTCCCCGATCTACGATCCAGCGAATGAATTGGGGGATGGCCAGCGCCAGCGCGTTGCCGCCCAGCAATGCCAGGTAGGCGCCGGCCGTCAGCCGCCAGTATGGGCCCAGGTAGCTGAGGCAACGCAACAGAATGCGGCCAGCGTCCCGTTTATGCGAGGACAAGACGACTTCGACTGACACCGGCTTCCTTTCCTTCAAGTCGAGGAGTCATTCGGAAATAAGGTCTTGCTTTGGCTTCGGCGCTTTCTGAGCGATGTCCTGAGCTTGACGAAGGGCCTGTCGAAGGAGGCGCGCGCTTGTCACAGGTTTTCGATGATCAGATCGGTCATCTGTTCAGTGCGCAACTGACCCCCCATGTCCGGCGTGCCCACCCTCTGAGCCAGGGCCCGTTCGACGGCCTGTCTGACGACGGCCGCCGCTTCGGGCAACTCCAACCAATCGAGCATCATGGCCGCGCTCAGGATAGCCCCCACCGGGTTGGCTATCCCTTGACCCGCGATGTCGGGCGCGGAGCCGTGCACCGGCTCGAACATGGACGGGTACTCGCGCTCCGGATTGATGTTGGCGCTGGCGGCCAGGCCCAGCCCGCCGCCGATCGCGCCGCCGATTTCGGACAGGATGTCACCGAAGAGATTCGAGCCCACGATCACGTCGAATCGCTCGGGGCTGCGCACCATGTTCATGGCCAGCGCATCCACGTGTTGTTTGTCCGCCTGGACTGTGGGAAACGATGGGCGCATCTCCTCCAGGACCTCATCCCAGAGCACAAAGCCGTACCGCTGGGCGTTCGACTTGGTGGTCATGGTCAGCCGCCGGCGTCGCGAAAGGGCCAGATCGAACCCGAAACGCAGGATGCGCTCGATGCCACGTCGCGTGTGGATCGCGGTTTGGAGCGCCACCTCTTCCGGCTTGCCCTGTTTGAACCGTCCGCCGCTGTTCACATATTCGCCCTCTGAGTTCTCTCGAAGCACGATCAGATCGATGTCCGAGGGGGTCTTGTCCGCCAGGGGACAGCGCACGCCAGGGTACAAACGGGTGGGCCGCACGCAGGCATACTGATCGAACGTCTGGCGGATGCGGATCAATGGTTCAAGGGTCAGGTGATCCGGCATCCGAGCGGGGTCGCCCACGGCTCCGAACAGGATGGCGTCATGCTGGCGCAGCACATCCAGGAAGTCCGGCGGAACCAGACGACCGGTCTCGACATAATGCTCTGCACCCCACGGCAGGTGGGTCAGCTTCAGCGCAAACCCGCCCCCCTGCCTTTGCACAGCCTCCAGCACGCGCAGCGCCTGACCGATGACCTCGGGCCCGACGCCATCCCCCGCAAAGACAGCGATTCTGTAGCTTCTCATAGATGTTCTCCTTTGATCAGGATTAGCTTACCCATATGCTTCCTCGCAGCGGTCAAAGACACTCCAGGGCTGGCCCGGTACTCCTCTGCTCGCCACACGTCCTGCTCAGGCTCGATGATGCGGCCCCGCTTAGCCCAGACATAGGACGGTTCTCCCTGGCAGCACGCCATAATATCACACATGCGCTCTGCAAACAAGCCGTTAGCGCGGACGACCACTCCGTCCCCAGGTTCGATGAGATTGCAGGGGGCAGCCTCCAGATTGACATCGACGCCACCTCTATGCGTGTGATAGATCAAGAGGGGGCCTTGCCTCTCCTTCCTTATTGATCCATGACCGAGCCATCCTCGTGCAGCCGGGCGCCGATCTCGCGCTTGCGCGGTGGATGTTTCTCCTGGCAACCGGGCGCCAGCTCGACACCCAGCCCTGGTCCTTCTGGGACGAGCATGAAGCCCTGTTCGATCCGGGCCTGCGAGCGCACGATCTCGCTGGCCGGCGGACGATCCTCCCCGCCCGAGTACTCCTGAATCGCCAGGTTGGGGATCGAAGCCCCTATGTGTAGACAGGCCGCGGTGGCGACCGGAGAGAGGATGCCAGGATTGTGGGGCACGATGCTCTTCTGATAAGCTTCGGCCAGCGCTGCGACCTTCTTGGTCCCGGAGATGCCGCCGACAACACACGGGCTGGGCCGCAGGTATTGGGCCGCGTTGCGCGCCAGCAGTAACTGAAATTCGTGCAGAGAAAAGAACCGTTCGCCGGTCGCGATGGGGACGCCGACCTTCTGTGCTACCTCGGCCATCGCATCGATGCTCTCGGGCCGGATCGGGTCCTCGTAGAAAAAGGGACGATACGGCTCGATCTCCCGGCCGAGGGCGATGGCCTCAGCCAGCTCCAGGCGGCGATGGATCTCCAGGCACAGGTCTACCTCGTCGCCGACGGCTGCCCGATACTGGCGCACGGCCTCGACCGCGCCGCCGATCTTGGCGGCGTGGGTCTTGAAGTAGGGCGCGCTGCGCTCCTCGTCCAGGAAGGGGTTCAGGTGGCCGACGGCCGTGTAGCCCTGCTGCAGTGCCTCGCGACACTTCTGAACCTGTTCTTCCAGTGTCGGCGCTTTGACATGCACGTAGACGCGCACCTTCTGGCGCGTCTGGCCGCCCAACAGCTCGTAGATGGGCACACCCAGGGCCTTGCCCTTGATGTCCCACAGTGCGATATCCAGGGCCGAGATGGCGCCCATGATGGCCGAGCCACGGAAACAGCCCGACCGGTACATCACATTCCAGTGATGCTCGATCCGAAACGGGTCCTGGCCCGTCAGGTATTCACCGAACTTGGCGAGTGCGGCCTCGGAAGCTTCCAGATGGCTCCATGTCCCGGATTCGCCCAGGCCGGTGACCCCTTTATCGGTGTGGACCTGGACGAGTAGATAGCTGTGGACCCGGATGGGTTCGACTTTGGTGATTTTCATGTGTGTCCTTTCCTGGATGGAAGGCTCTCACCCCCTCGCCCCTATGCGTTAACTTGTGAGCCGCCCGCCGCTCAAGCAGCAGGCTACTGAAGTGCAGGGGAGGTGGGTGGTTGATTCACATGGCAGATGCCTCAGCACTCCGTGACCAGCATCCGCCGAGAGTCGTGCAGCGCAATGACAGGCTGCTGGCCTGCGGCCTCGCCCGGCTGCCGGAAGATGCTACGCAGCACGCCATCCTCCAGATCGTAGCCGTAGATTGCAGACCGTTCATGTTCGCGGAAGGCCGGTGCGGCGATCAGGACGCGGATGTTGTCCAGCATCACACCTCGGACATGGGCGAGCGTCACGTAGGAGGGGAGCCGGGCGTAGCTCGTGTCGCTGGCGTGCGGCATGGTGCGCCTGGAACCTTTGGGTTTGTGGCGCGCCGCGTAATCAGCCGCGCGATCGACCCGCAACGTGATGTTCTGCATCGTCAGGTTCTCGATCGGCCCCTCGGGCATGCCCTGGATCAGGATGCCGCTCTCGCTATGGATGTGAATGTCGCGAAAGATGACGTCTCGGATCGCGCCGATGCGCGAGTCCGCGCAGCGCTTCTCGATGTCCATAAAGATCGGCGCGACGCTGTGCTCCTGCCAGTCGGCTGGGGTCTGGATGGAGAGGTTCGAAAAGGTGACCCGTTCCATGGTAGCCCCATCTTTCACGTAGAGGCCTATCCCCACCGGCGAGTTGCGGATGGTGCAGTTGGAGATATGGATGTCGCGAAAATCTCCGAAGGACTCGGTGCCGAGCTTGACGGCCGCGCACGTGGTCTCCAGCGTGCAGTTAGTGACAACGATATTCTCGCAGGGGTGCGGCTCCGTGGCCTTCAGCACGATGCAGTCATCGCCGGTGACGATGTGGCAGTTGGCGATATGGACGTCGCGGCAAGAGTTGGGGTCGATGCCGTCGGAGTTCAGCCGGTGGCGGTTGTTGAAGATGGTGACCCCGTCCACGAACACCGTCTCACAGCGCTGCAGGTGAACGGTCCAGGCATCGCTGTAGAGGATCGTGATATCGCGGATCACGACATGGCGGCAGCCCTGGAAGAGGCAGATGCCGGTCCGAAATGAGGGCCGGTCAGGGACTCCCCAGCGGGCACCGAGGTCCGCGACCCCCTGCCCGTGGATCGTTCCCCCGCCCTCGACCGCGACGTGCTCCGCATCCTCTGCGACGATCAGCGTTCCCACCAGCAGGCCGCCCGAGCTTTCGTAATCGTGCTGGCTGTCATAATCGTGCGGGTCGGTGCTGGCCCAAAGCCGCGCGCCGGCGCCCAGGTGTAGGGTCACATGGCTTTGCAGCCGAAGCGTGCCCGACAGATAGTCGCCCGCGGGAACGCACACTGTCCCGCCGCCGGCCCGGCTGCAGGCGTCGATGGCTGTCTGAATCGCAGTACGGTCGTTCTGCTGCCGATCTCCCGCAGCACCAAAGTCTCTAACGTTGAACACGATGGGCTTTGTCTCCCCTTCCCTGGACGACCTCACCCCCTTCCCCCTCTCCTTGTAGGAGAGGGGGAAGGCGACGCTCCCCCTCCTTGGGGGGGTAGGTGCGCGGTTCTCAATGCAGCAACCCAGGCGCTACTGCTCGATCTGCGTCTCGTTCCACTGGATGCCCAGGCCGGGCTCCTCGCTCAAGTAGATATAGCCGTCTCGGAAATCCAGCGGTCCCATGAAGGGGTTGTGGTGGGCCATGGGATAGCTTTCGGTGATAAGCCCATTGCTCACCGCGGCCACGCAACTGCAGCCGACCGGCGCGTTACCGTGGGGCGCCATGGGCAGGTGATGGGCGCTGGCCAGGGCCGCGATCTTGAGCCACTCGCTGATGCCACCGCATTTGTTGGGGTCGGCTTGCACGATTTCCGCACCGCCGCGCTCGATGAGGTCCCGGAATCCCCAGCGGGTGAACTCGTTCTCGCCGCTCGCCACCGGCATGTCCAGGGCCGCGGCCACCCTGACCGCCCCCTCGATATCGTCCGGGTGGACAGGTTCTTCGAACCAGTAGGGATCCACCTCTTCGACCATCCGGCCAAAGCGGATGGCGGTGGTCGCATCCCAGGCGTTGTTGGCGTCTATCATCAGCTCGATGTCCGGGCCGATGGCCTTGCGAACCGCCTTGACCCGCTCGGCATCCTGTTTGAGGGTGATCCCGGGCCACCCGACTTTCATCTTGACCGCTCGGAAGCCCGCGGCAACGAAACTCTCCAGCTCCTGGCACAGCTCAGGAATGCCCTTGCCATCCTCGTAATAGCCGCCGGCCGCGTAGGCCCAAACATGGTCCTGAGCGCCACCGGCCAGACGCCACACCGGCTGGCCCAGGGCCTTGCCTTTCAGGTCCCACAGGGCGACATCCACCGCGCTCATGGCCTCGACAAAGCCCCCCTTGGCCACCGGTTTGCGGGTGCCGCCCATGTAAATGAGCTGCCACAGCTCATCGGTACGCAATGGATCCTTGCCCAGCAGCTTGCTGCGGATCGAGCCTTCAATGGCTCGGCGAGAGCCGGCTTTGGCCGGCGCCATGCCCACGATGCCCTCATCGGTGTAGATCTCCGCCCGAGCCCGGGTGTGCTTTTCGGTGCGGATGATGCTGTTCCAATGTGGTCTGTCCAACTCTTGAGTACCGACGATGGAGACCCGGATGTCTGTGATCTTCATGCTGTGTTGTTCTCCCTCTCTCAAAAGGTCGGAATGGCGCCGGGTTCGCTCCCTATGCTGGCCAGGCGTCGCTTCGCCTCCGCGTAGACCTTCGGGCTGAGCGGTCCCTTGAGCACGGTCCGGACGTTGGCTGCCAGGTGTTCCTGGTCCCTGGTACCGATGATCATTGTCGAGATCGAGGGGTGACTGAGGGCGAAACGAGTCAGGAACGAGTGCCGATCTTCGCCTTCTTCCAACAGGTCCTCCAGCCCGGCGTCGCGGAAGAGCTGTGGAAAGCTATCCCGGTAATTGCGGACCACACCGCGCACGACGATGCCCAGCCCATGCTCGGCGCCGCGCCGGATCGCCTCCTCGCTGGCGCGTACCATCCCGCCGTACACGATCTGGATCATGTCGAAGACGCTCCAGGTTATGTACTGCTGGATGCCGTGATACCCGTAGGCTGTCGGGTAGCCCGATTCCGTCTTGGGGCCGTGGCGTAGGCTGACCCCAATGTAGCGAACCTTGCCCTGGCGCTTCAGCCTCTGCATGGTTTGCACGACCTCCCCCGCGGGCCCGCCGATGAGCTTGTCCGGGGTCGCGCCATGGAGCTGCCACACGTCGATGTGGTCGGTGCGCAGCAGCCTGAGGCTCTCCTCGATGTTGCGTTCCAGGGTTGCCGCGTCAAAGGTGTGCTTGTGGCCGCTTCCCGGCTCGTCCAGGTGGGGATTGCAGCCACACTTGGTGGCCAGGATGAACTCGTCTCGCCTCCCGGCCAGAAAACGCCCGATCCGCTCCTCGCTGGTGGGGTAGTCGGGGGACGTGTCAATGTAGTTGATGTCCTCGTCCAGCGCCCTGTTCAGAAGCAGCTCAGACTCCCCGTCCGACAGCCGCTTGAGCTCCATGGCGCCGAAGCCCAAGGCTGTTGGTCGCAGATCGGTCCTCCCAAAGGCGCGAATTGGCAGCGTCATCTTTCTTCCTCCTGGGGTCTCACGATGACCACGCCATCGTCAGCCACCACTGTGAATCCGGTGCCGTACACCGCGGACAACTCTCGTATTTGCGCAACAATCTCGCTTCCGGGACCGCAAGACGGTGAGAGTGGCTCCACCAGGTTGTCCTGGTTGCGGCGCATGGGCACGAACGTGATCCGGTCCAGGGTGCGATCGCGCACGCGGCATTTGATCACGATCCCTTCCAGGTTGCGATCGTGCATCTTGTGCCAGTCGAACGCGAAGTTGCCCATGCTGTAGCAGATGGGGTGTCCGTCAATGATCTCGATTCCCTGAATGCGGTGGGGGTGATGGCCCATGACCAGGTTGGCCCCGGCCCGGATGGCTGCCCGACCGACCTCGCGCTGGTAGTCCACGACCTGGTTGCTGCTGGAGAGCCCCCAATGAATCGAGACCACCACGATGTCGACCTGTCCCCTCAGGGTTTGGATGTCCGTCTGCAACGCGGTCAACGCCTGCGGGTCGGGCCAGGTGACGACGATGGGTGCCGCGCCCGGCATCTCCAGTGCCCTGCGTCCCGGTTGATAGGCGGTGTGAGTCTTCATTGTGGCGACCCCAGGTGAGGCCGGCCCGGCAGCGTGTCCCACCGGCCAGAAGACCGAGGTGTAGCTCAGGAACCCAAACCGCACGCCCTGGCAGGAGACCACGGCTGGCCGCCGCGCTTCCTCGATGTTGCCTCCCGCGCCGCAATGCTTGATCCCAGCCTGATCCAGCGTGTCAACGGTGTCCAGGATGGCGCGCCGGCCGTACATCACGTTGCTGGCCAGGCTGACCGCGGCATATCCGGCCTCGGAGAAGGCCTTGACTGTGTGCGGTCCGGAGTGTCGCCATTCTTCCTTGTGGGGAATGTCCGGACAGGTGGGGTCCTCCGAAGGCGGGGTCAACGGCGCTTCCAGGTGTCCAAACAGGACATCGGCCGACTTGAGGATGGGCAGGACGTGCTTGAACGCTTCCGCCGGGTCCTCGCGGCCCTGGATATTGGTCTCGCCGACCAGGATCAGGGTCAGGTCGCGTTTGTCGTTTGTGCTCATTGCCATACCTCGGAGATCCTGCCTGTTAGCGTCCCCTCCCGCCAGGCCTGACTGACCCGAACGACGGCAGCCACGCATCGACACAGGGCTTTGCCGTAGACGCTGCGATTGCCGGTTGCATCGAAGGTCGCGCGATCCAGATTCGGCGCTCGGTTCTTGCGGGCAGCCTCAGCCGCCCGGATCGCCGGATCCGCGGCAACGTAAAACCCGGCCAGATCCGAACCGTGTTGCTGGCGGATGCCCGCTGCGCCGTTGGGATAGACGGCCTGAGCAAAGCCGGCGATCTGCCGCTCCAGTTGCGGGGCGCCGTAGATGAGACTATCCATCCAGCCGAGGATGTGAACCATGTCCGGGATCATGGTGTGCGCCTCGGCCATGGAACGTAGGAAGAGCGCCAGGACGAAGTCGGCGAACGCTTCCTGCAAACCATCCTTTCCCCCGTGGTTTTCCCACAGGAACGTTTCGAACTCGTCCTGCTCGTCGGCGAGGATAGCCTTCGTCAGGACGATGGCATCCTGCTGAAAGGATGCTGGCTCGGACCGGTCGGTGGCCAGGCCGCTGGCCAGTTGCACCAGCCCGCCCAGACAGAAGGCCAACCGGCGATCCCGTTCGAGGATGCCGGGGTAGCTGCGCCGGTGGGGTGGGAAGCGGTCCGGTTCTTCCCACGCGGCCCGGAGTTCCAAGAGGCCAACATGGATCATCTCCTCATCGACCGGTGCGACCGAACCCAGCAGCGCTTCATTCTCATTTTCGTCCAGGGTCTGGACGAAAATGAGGTCAACGCCGGGGACGATCTTGACCAGCAGGCGCACATCGCTGCACAGGCTCATCAGCGTAACATCAGGGGGCATAATCTCTCCTCAAAACCTCGTCTCGACAAGGCGATCCGCTTCGGTGTCGTGGCGGTGACGGAATTGCAACGCTTTGCCTTCGCCCAGGTTGGGTGTTTCGATGGTCTGCGATTTGCCGAGCCAGTAGACGGTTCCCTGGCGCTGATATTCCATGGCCGTCTCCAGCGCACGGCCATAGTAGCTGCGATTGGCTCCTGGCTGCACGGCTGCCCGGATCTCGTCGACCGGAGGCGCTTCGCCATCTTGAACGGCCCTGGCCGCCCGGATGGCCGGGTCGTCAGCATCGTAGAATTCGGTCTCGATGCCATAGAGCGCCATCTTGGCTGGATCGGGTTGGTGATACACGCGCACGAGCCGCTGGTGATCCACATACAGGCGCAATTCGTTGAGCAGCAGATTGTCCAGCCGCGTCTTGGCATCGGTCATGTCCGGCATCACCATGGCTTTGATCGTGTCCCAGTCGGGGCCATCTCCCCCGCGCTGGCGGTGCTCCCGGAGCCAGTCGTAGATACTCTGACGACACAGCCCCCGCGATCCGATGATCCGGCGCACGGCATCCGGGCTTGCCAGCGCGCGACGGGCTGTGTCCTGCACAAAGCCCTCGAGGAAGTCCCGGTCCAGCTCCCTCTCGTCCTGCACCATGGTGCGCGTGCCCATCATGGCAAGCTGGAACAGGGCCTTGGCCATCTTCTCGAGCTTCTGGCCGGCGCCGGTCTGGATGTCGGCCATCATGAAGGTATTGAAGGGTTCCTCTGCGCCATCGCGGTACACCTTACGGAATACGTGGGTGTCGTGATACGCATACACCAGGCGCTCGACGTCGTCCGGCGTGGGATCGGGGCTGTTCTCTTCGGCCAGGACGGTCTTGATGCGCAGTTGCTTCATCTCGACATCGCAGGCTGTGTGGGCCAGGCCAGCCACGCAGAACGCAAGCTTGATCTCCGCCTCAGGATGCATGGCGGGGTCATCCCAGTGCTGCCGGGTCCAACGCAGGATGGGTGGGATCCAGTGGCCTTCCGTCCGGGTGTTCGAGCCCAGCCGCGCGAGGTAATGATGGCGGTTTAGGGATTCGCCGAACTCAGGCGCGATGCCCGCCACAAAGGGCATCAGGCGCCGGCAGTCATCCATCACCGCCCAGTGGGTCAACAGGTCAGACACGAATCGGTCTCCTTTCCAAAGCCAGGCCAGATGCGCGCTCGGCCATTCAGCCGTTCACCATCACGGCGCCGCGGAGCTCGATCTCCTCAGAAAAGTGGCAGGCCACCCCGTGGTCGCCGCCCAGGTCTCTGAGGATGGGTTCCTCCTCGAGACAGCGCTGCCGTGCATAGCGGCAGCGGGGATGGAAGTAACAGCCCGTGGGTGGATGCGCCGGGTCGGCCACGTCTCCTTCGAGCCGGATCCGACCGCCCCGTTCGCGCATGCGGGGATCGGCGATGGGAACGGCCGACAGCAACGCTTCCGTATAGGGATGTCTCGGGTTGACATACAGGGCCTTAGTATCCGCGAACTCAACCAGCTTGCCCACGTACATGACGGCCGTTCGGTCGCTCAGGTGCTCGACCACGCTCAGGTCGTGCGCGACAAACAGGTAGGTGAGACCGAACTCGGCCTGCAGATCCTGCAACAGGTTCAGAGTCTGCGCCTGAACGGAGACGTCCAGCGCCGAGACTGGCTCATCGCAGACGACCAGCGCCGGCTCGAGAACCAGGGCCCGGGCGATGCCGATTCGTTGGCGCTCGCCGCCGCTGAGCGCATGCGGATAGCGGCGCAGGTACTCGGACCGTAATCCGACCCGACGCAACAAATCCGAAACGCGATCTTCCAATTCCGTGCCCGAGGCGATGCCGTGCACCCGAAGGGCGTCCCCCACGATATCCAGCACCGTCATGCGAGGGTTGAGCGACCCGTGCGGATCCTGGAAGATCATGCGGATCTTGCGGCGATACGGCTTCAGCTCCTCGTTGTTCAAGGCGCACAGATCCACGGTTCTGCCGTCTTCGTGGTACAAAATCTGTCCGGCAGTGGGGCGATAGACCCGCATGATACAGCGGCCCAGCGTCGTTTTGCCGCAGCCAGACTCGCCAACTAGGCCAAAGGTCTCGCCCCTCTTGACGGCCAGGCTTGCTCCGTCCACAGCCCGCACATAGTCCGTGATGCGGCGGAACACCCCCTTCTGAATCGGGAAGTGCATCTTCAGGTTCTTGATTTCCAGCAGCGGCTGGCCGGTATCCATCGGTTTTTCGGAGATGGCAGTCTCTTTCATGCCGCTCATCTCTCTTCTCTTTCCCGGGTGTCGGCGCCACCATACAGGAAACAGCGCACGGTGCGTCCGCCCTCGAGATGGGTGATCGGCGGGAGTGACCGGTTGCAGACTCCTGGCATAAAATGGTCGCAGCGGGGGTGGAAAGTACAACCATGGGGACGGTTGAAGGGATGCGGCACCATCCCTCGGATCGTTGCCAGCCGCTCCTGTTTGGTCAGCCCGATCACAGGGATCGAGCGCAGGAGCGCTGTGGTGTAAGGATGCTTGGGTTCGCGGAAGAGCGAATACACGTCTGCGCTTTCCACGATCCGGCCCAGATACATCACCGCCACCGTGTCGGCGACCTCTGCGACCACGCCCAGGTTGTGGGTGATGAGCATGACCGACATCCCCATCTCCCCCTGCAGCTCCTTGATCAAATCCAGGATGACGGCCTGCATGGTCACGTCCAGCGCGGTGGTCGGCTCATCAGCGATCAGCAGGCTTGGTCGGCAGATCAGGGCCATGGCGATCATGACTCGCTGGCGCATCCCTCCCGAGAGCTGAAAGGGGTAGGCGTGGAAGTGTCGCTCTGGCCTGGGAATGCCCACCCGCGTCAGAATGGCCATCGTCTGCTCCCGAGCCTGGAGCTTGTCGATCGGGGCATGGAGCCTGAGGGTCTCGGAGATTTGGTCTCCGACGGTGTGAACCGGGCTCAACGACGTCATCGGCTCCTGGAAGATCATGGCGATGTCGCGACCTCGGATCCGACGCAGCGCCCTCCCTTTGGGATCCATGGCGGCCAGATCGAGGGTCTGGCCGTCGTCTTGCCGCAGATGGATGCTGCCGCGGACGATTCGGCCAGGGTCCTGTACGATCTGCAGAATCGAGAAAGCGGTCACCGATTTACCGCAGCCGGATTCTCCCACCAGGCAAAAGGTTTCACCCTGGCGGATGGTGAAGTCAACGCCATCCACGGCCTTGACCACCCCTTCGTCGGTAGAAAAGTGGGTTTGCAGGTCCTGGACTTCCAGCAATGGGCCTTGTGTGTTCATGCGGCATCCTCTCCTTAGCGACCGTACGGATCGGCTGCGTCCCGCAGGCCGTCGCCGAGGAAATTCAGAGACAGCACGGCCGCGATGATAGGCACGCCAGGCAGCAGCAGCCAAGGCGCTGTGGCCACGGAGCGGATGTTCTGCGCTTCGTTGAGCAGCACCCCCCAACTGACCACCGGAGGTCGAAGCCCGATGCCCAGAAAGCTCAAGGAGGTTTCACTGAGGATCATTTGGGGTATGGCCAGCGTGATGGCGGCGATGATATGGCTCAGGAACGAGGGCACCATGTAGCGCATGATGGTGCGCACCTCGCTGGAGCCATCCAGCCGCGCGGCGATCACGAAGTCCTCGGTGCGCATGGAGAGGAACCTGCTCCGCACCTCTCTTGCCAAGCCGGTCCAGCCGATTAGGGAGAGGATGAGGGTGATGCCGAAATACACCCGCAGCGGAGGCCAGTCCAGCGGAATCGCCGCGGCCAGCCCCATCCACAAGGGGATGGTGGGAATGCCGCGTAGAAACTCGATCACACGCTGAATCAGCAGGTCCACTGCGCCGCCGTAATAACCGGAAAGGCCACCCAGCAAGATGCCCAGGAACAGGCTCAACACCACGCCGACCAGGCCGATCGACATCGAAATGCGCGTGCCATAGATGATGCGGCTAAGCATGTCGCGGCCCAGTCGGTCTGCACCCAGCAGGTACATGGGAGCTTCCTGCTCCAGCGGGCCGAAGAGATGGCGGTCAGAAGGAAAGAGCCCTATGAGCTTATAGGGGGCGCCTCTGACGAGGAGCCCGACATAGTGCTTCTGGCTTGTGTCGATTTCAAAGACACGCCGGATTGCCACCTCGTCAATCGTGACCTTGTAACCGTACACAAATGGCCGGAAGCGCACCCCCTGTTCCGTTCGCTCGAACAGATGCAGCGCCTGAGGCGGCGCGTAGGTGTACCGGGCCTCGTAGACGCCCCTGGGGAAAGGCGCTAGGAACTCGACGAAGAGCGCAACCAGGTAAATCAGCAGGGTCACTGCGCTGCCGATCATGGCCAGCTTATGCTTGCGAAATTTCCACCACATCAACTGCCACTGTCCGGCCATCTCCACCCGCTGTTCGCTGACTGGGGCGCCAGGGGTACCGGGCTTTGGCGGCGTGAGATCTGCCGTTTTGCTGACTCGCGTTTTTTGGTTGACCAGATGATTCAATGGAGTCCTCATGGATGATTCCTCTACCTCAAGTATAGCGGATCCGCGGGTCCAGCCAGGCCAGGAGGATGTCAGAGAGCAGCGTCCCGATGATTGTGAGCGTGCTGAGCAGGAGGATGAAGCTACCCGCGAGATACATATCCTGAGCCTTCAGGGCGCGCAGCATCAGGGGGCCTGAGATGGGGAGGTTCAGCACCACCGCGGTCACGACCGATCCAGAGACCAGCCGCGGCAAGACCCACCCGACGGTACTCACGAAGGGGTTCAGAGCCACCCGCACCGGATACTTGGCCAGAAGGCTGATCTCGCTCATGCCCTTGGCCCGGGCTGTGGTCACATACGGTTTGTGTAGCTCGTCCAGGAGATTGGCCCGCATGATCCGGATCAGCGAGGCCGTCTGGGAGGTCCCAAGCACGATGATCGGGATCCACAGGTGTTTGAGCATGTCCAGCACCCGCGCCCAGCTCCAGGGCACATCCACGAAGTCGGGGGAGAAGAGCCCGCCCACGCTTTGGCCGAAGTAGCGAAAGGCAACGTACATGAGAATGAGAGCCAGCATAAAGTTGGGTGTGGCCAACCCAATGAAGCCGATGAAAGTCCAGAAGTAATCCCACAGCGAGTATTGGCGCACGGCAACCAGAATCCCAATGGGGAAAGCAATGGCCCACACGAAAAGCAGAGTGCTTAAGGAGAGCATGAAGCTCAACCCGATGCGCTCCCAGATCAGGTCCTTGACGGGGCGGTTCCACTCAAAGGACTGCCCGAAGTCCCCTCTCAGGATGATGCCCGACATCCACCGCCAATACTGGACGTGCAACGGTTTATCCAGACCATAGCGCTCCGTAAGGTAGTGGAGCTGCCCCTGGGAGACCTGCTCGCCTGCTTCCAGGCCGGCCGTCAGGGTGGTGAGATAATCCCCCGGCGGCAACTGGATGATGGCGAACGATACCAGGGAGATGATCACGACCGTGGGGATCATCAAGACAAGCCGTCGTAGAATATAGGTGAGCACGTCAGACTCCTAGCGCAGATACTGCTCAGCTGGGCTGATGAAAAGTCGAACGGGCGGTCTATTTCTGGTGATCCCGTTTTTGTTCCGCTAGCACTCTGCGCGTGCGAGTGCCAAATCGCACAATTACGTGCAAAACTGCTGCACAACAGGCCGCTGGCTAGCGAAGATTGCGCGTGGCAGGGAACAAAAACGACATTGGGGCTGTCCAGGAAAATCGCCTGTCCGGGTCAATTTTCATCAGCCCACTGCTCAGCTAAGGCAGGGGAGTCCAGCCTTTGGGCGGCCCGGCTGAAGCCTTGACTCCGCCCGGCTGGGCGCTATCATGGTTTCGTCCCGATTGACTCATGCCAGACTCAATCTCCACACGGGCCTGGGACCCGTGTGGAGATTGAGCAATGGGACTACTTTCTCTTTCCGCCCACGAAGTAGAACTGGCTGATGTCCTGGGCGCCGGGATTGCAGAAATCCCAACCACCCATGTAGGAATTCGGCACGTTGTACAGGTCGTTGCTGACAATGCCGTAACCCGGTCTCGGGAGCGCGATGCCGAGATCGATGAAGTAGTCCGCGGCCATCTGCAGGATCTCTGTCAGCAGGCGCTCCTGCTCCGCGACATCGCCGGTGGTCTGGGCCTGGTCCCACAACTCGAGGCCGGTCTTGAAGGGCTCGATGGGCTCCTCCTTGTCCCCTTCCAAATCGTAGTACCAGTTGTACCAGGCGATGCCCCAGGAGGAGTCATCGTCCAGTGGCAACCAGGTCCTCGGATTCCAAGAGGCATCGATCCAGCCAGATTCGCCATCGTCAATGATGGCCTCGTGCCGATTTGTGTTCCGCAGCTCGCGCTGGAGGGATTTTTCCACCGGCCGGTTGACCGCGTGGACGCCCACAGCCTGCCACATGGGGATGACCATTTCCATGGTGTCGTTCATCCACACCTTGTCCGATCGGGTGACCACCGCGAAGGTGAAGTCTTCCGTATCACTGCCCGGCGCTTCGCGCCAGCCATCCCCGTCCTTGTCCACCAGCCCCATTTCGTCGAGCAGTGCCTTGGCCTTTTCGAGGTCATACTCGGTGTACTGCTTGGCCAACTGCTCGTTGTAGAAGCCCGAACCTTTGCGGGGGGCGATCTGCCACGGTTCGGCCTGCCCGACGTAGAGCACATCGATGATCGCCTGCCGATCGATGGCGTGGGACATCGCCATGCGGAAGTTCTTGTTGCGCAAGACCTCGCGCAACACCAGGTCGTTGACGGTCAGATTGAAGGTGATGCGCGTCCAGTTGCTGCTGGTCTCCTGGACATCGATGAAGTGGTAGTTGCCGGTGGCTTGACTGTCGGCGAACAGCGCCTTGTTATCTACCGTATTGATGCGGCGATCCATGAGATCGATCTCGCCGTTCAGGGCTTTCAGTACCATGGGCTCGATGTCGTCGTAGATCCAGAACACGATCTTGTCGATGTAGGGGAGCTGTCGTCCTTCTGGGTCCACCTTCCAGTAGTAGGGATTGCGCTCCATGACGAACTGAGTGGTCGCCGCGCCCAATGCTGTCACCGGCTTCCACGCCAGGACAACGGGCAGATCCGGGTTGTCTCCCATCGGATCGGACTTGGCGTTGAACAGGCCGACCCAGTCAGGAAAGCCCTGTTCTTTGGCTTGCTTGTCCGCATCGGAGTTGTGCTTGATGTGGAACTGCTGCATGTAATGGGAGGGGAACTGCAGCATGTTATCCCCCTCGGTCGTGGCCATCTTTTTCAAGATGAAGGCGTTGGGCTTCTCGAACCACAGGGTGAAGGTGTAGTCGTCGACTTTCGTGATGCCCCAGTCGCCGCTTTTGATCAAGAAGGTCGGCGCCTCCGGGAGCAGCTCGTTCTTGAAGATGTCGTCAATGGTGAAGACAAAGTGGTCGGCGGTCAGGGGAGCGCCGTCAGACCACTTGAGCCCCTTGCGCAGATGGAAGGTGTATTCCGTGGCGTCAGGGCTGGCTTCCCAGGACTCGGCCAGGTTGGGAATCACCTGATTTCCTTCCCTGTTCCACTTCACCAGGTGATCGTACCAGAACGAGGTGCGGAGGTAGGATTCTTCCGCGGCGCCGCGAATCGCCGTGTACAGGCTCCCGCCATATTCTCCCAGCGAATCCACAGGCTCGATGACGAGCGGTTTTTCGGGGAGCCGTTCCGCCACTGGCGGCAGTTTTCCCCCCTTCACCAGCTCGGCCAGCATTGGGGCTTCCCTGGCTACCTCGGGCGTGACCTCAACGACCTTTTGCACCTCGACGGTGACCGGGACAGCTTTCTCTACCTCGACGGTGACCGGGACAGCTTTCTCGACCTCGACGGTGACCGGGACCTGTTTTTCCACCGTCTGGGAGGTAGGTGTGGCGCAGGCCGTGATCACCATAGCCAGTACGATCACGGCTCCCAGAATGCTCCAAAGTTTGCCTCTCATGGTTTTCCTCCTTGAATGATCCTGCTCTGAACGAACGCGATTGACACGCCTCAGGCAGAGCGACAGCAACGCCGAACCGGATCGAATCCGATACACCTCACCTCCTCTCCCTTGTGCAGACCTCTCCGACAGCTTCCGAAGCCGCTTCCGGCGCGGCAGCCCTTGCCTCAGCCCTCGGCCTGGAGTAGTCGCGGCTCTCTGTGGTCACGGCGACAGGCCGCCGGGTGATATGCCGATGTTCTCCAAAGCGGCCAAAAAGTCACCGTACGATACCGGATCGCACAGACAGCCGGCCACCCCAACCATGGGTTGACTGGTTTCCTCGATCAGGCCGACATATGAGACGACCGGTATGCTGCGCGTGGCGGCACTCTTCTTCAGGCGACTCAGCACGTCCTGTTCCCGGAGGAGCTCAGCCTGCAGGATGATGGCCGCCGGCTTGATTTGCTGGGCCACGGCCACCGCGTCCTCGCCCGGACTCAGGCAGGTAGTGTCGAATCGGCTTTCCTCCGCGTAGCGTCGCAGCAAGTAGAGGATGTTCATGTCGTTTCCCACAAGCAACAGAGCTTCTGTCATCGGCTACCACCCTGCATCATGTTGAGAATTGTACCTGCTGCCCAGTGCTAGAGGCGGCCCGGGCGCTGCTTCGAGAATCGTTCAGGACCAACTTCGCGTCAAACGGATCGTGGAACCCTCTTATCATATCCTTTTCCGAGCAGGCGCGTCAGGTACTTTTCGAGCATCTTGGCGTATCTTTCGCGCATCTTTTGGCGTGCGAACTGCCGCGCGAGCTCGTATCTTCTCGATTCTCCGGACCTGGCGTGTCAGACGCTGACGTGCCAGGCACTGGCAACTTACGGTCGGCGACCCTTGATCGCTTGAAAGTGCCTGGCACGTGGCGAGAGGCGCTGCGATTTATAGTATAGTATTACCCTACAACATTCGTGTTCATCGCGAGAGTCTTTCACGGCGCCATTGCGAGCGTTTTCTTGCGAAGCGCAGGTTGCGCCGCAATCCTCTTACGACCGCAATCGCAACCGTAATCACGACCGCGATCAAAAAAGGATTGCTTCGGGCTATCGCCCTCGCAATGCTCGTCGGTACCCCGGTGTGTTGGTCGAGCAGATCCCGCAGGTCGCGGAAGCAGGAATCGGATGCGGAGTCGAGTACGAGGGGGCTCAGGAGGGGCGAGGTTCACCACGCCGGTAGTCGCTGGGCGACATCCCTTCCTCGCGTCGAAATGAGCGGGCAAAGTAGCTGCCGTCCGAGAACCCAACCTTCATGGCTATCTCGGTGATATTGCCGTCCGTGACCTTCAGCAATTCCTTGGCTTGCTGGAGACGATAGCGGTTGAGGTAGGCCACAGGCGTCAGCCCGGTTTCCATGCGGAAGCAGCGGGTCAAATGGCTTGCGCTCACGCTGACGTGTCGGGCAATGTCCTGGCAGGAGAGCGGCTCGGCAAAGTGTTCGTGAACGTAGGCCATGGCCTTGCGAACCAGCCATCGAGTCTCGCCGCGCAGATGCTTGCTCCGGGTCAGCGCTTCGGTTATGTGCGCCAGGGTCTCCTCCGCGCTGAACATCCCTTTCTTCAGCACGGTCTCGACACCTCGATTCAGGCGCGCCATGTCCTCCTCGGTCAGGGCCCGCGCTGTCAGTACGATGACCGGGACTTCTCGGGTCGGCTCACGTTCACGCATGGCCTTCAGCACGCCAAATCCATCCAGCTCGGGCATCATCAGATCCAGCAGTACCAGGTCTGGCTGCTCTCTTTCCATCATCGCCAGGGCTTCCCGCCCATTGGCGGCCCTGAGCACCTGGGTACCCGGTGACTGTGTCTCTATCAGGCGGGCATGCATCTCCAGGATCTGCGGCTCGTCATCCACCACCAGGATCGTCCTTTTTGTTGACTCGTCGGCAGAAACCAATCCCAGACGCTCCAGCGCACGCACCAGCGCCGAGTTGTCCAGTGGTTTGGCGAGATAATCCAGGGCCCACACCGCGCCCCTATCCTGGCCTTCCGGCAACGAGTAGAACAGCACCGGGATGTCCTCTGTCGCCGGGTGGTCCCGGAGGGCTTCCATCAGTTTCCAGCCCTGTTCCCCAGCCGGCTCAAAATCCAGCACCACCGCGCCGGGCGGAGACGCCAGTACCCGAGAAACCCAGTCCTGGGTCTTCTCCACATCTATGACCCGCACCGCCAGCCCGGCTTGCGTCAGATGTTCCAGTAGATGCGTTCCCGCGCTGGTGGGACGGGTCAACAGCAGCGCCTGGGAACGTATGCCTTCGCCGGACTCCGCGATCGCTTCGATCTGGATCGTGGGCAGGGTGAAGAAGAAGGTCGAACCCGCCCCCTCTTCCCCCGATGAGCACACGCCCATCGTCCCCCCGTGCAGCTCGACCAATTGCCGGCAGAGCGCCAGTCCGATGCCCAGGCCGCCGTACCCGCGCGCGGCCGTGCGCTCTGACTGCCGGAACTCGTCGAAGATCGCTTCCCGCTCCTCTTTCGGCACCCCCAGTCCTGTGTCATAGACCTGGACGACCACCTGCTCTGCCCCGGCCTCGATCCTGAGCCCTACCGTGCCCTGTTCGGTGAACTTGATAGCGTTGCTCACCAGGTTCAACACGACTTGCTGCAACCGCGTCCGGTCCCCCGAGATCCACGGCAGTTGCTCGGGCGCCTTGACTTGCCAGATCAGTCCCCTTTCTCGCGCCATCTGCTCGCCGATCAAGGATACCGCATTGACGACCTCGCTCAGCCTGAGTGGTTTCCGCACCAGTTTGAGCTGTCCCACCTGGCTGCGGCCCAGGTCAAGCACGTCTCGAATCAGGCCGTGGAGATGTCGGGCGCTGGCATGGATGCGGGCCAGATCGTGGCGGTAGGGCTTGGGCAAAGGCAACGCATCGGCCGAGGTCTTCTGCAGCAACATCGCACTCAGACCTGTCACCAGGCTCAGGGGCGTGAGCAGCTCGTGACTGACCGTGGAGAGGAACCGACTTTTCAGGCGATTTGCTTCTTCGGCCTCCGCTTGTGCTTGTAGGGCCTTGTGGTAGAGCTGAGTTCTTTCGACGACGAGCGAAGCGCTCTTGAGGGCGGTACTGATCTGCTGGCCCAGCACGTCGTACACCAGGCCGCTCCCCGGTCCGGCCTCGAACACGACGAAGCCCAGGCGCTCATGTTGAAAATGGAGCGACTCGACCACCAGGCGATATCGCCTCCCGGTCGGCAGCAACCCGTCTGGCATCAACTTGGGGGACGGGAACAGCCGCGCTTCGGCATTTGGCTCGATCCGTCCCGAGCCGTCGTAGGCCAGCAGCAGCCTGGACCGCCCTGTCAGCGTATCAGCATCTTCATAGAAGGAGAGCCAACAGCCTGGAATGCCCATGGCCGGCAGTTCCCGCGCCAGCACGTCCGTCAGCTCCGGCAAGCTGTTGACTGCGGTCAGCGCCTGGTTGATCTTGAGCAGGCCGTCCATCCATTGCTCTGCCTGCCATATCTGGCGCGCGTACGCTTGTTGGGCCCGTTCTCCGATCATCACCCTGGCCTGTTCCCACAGGCGTTCGGCACGGGCCAGCAGACGACTGTCATCGCGCAGGGAGGCCAATACATAGGAACGCAGAACCGAGATCATCCCCTGCCAGTAGCCCACCTCGCTGCCTGCGGCAGAGATCTCGCTCAGGGCCCTCCCCAATAGGGTCAGGAACGCGCCGGTCGCGTCTGGCTCGCGATTTGCGACAAGCTCGGCATAGAAGGCATCCATGAGCTGACCTGCCCACGCGCGAGCGGCTTGGGGAACACTCACCTGCTCCGCCATTTCTCGCAATACCTGCTCGCGTCCCGTGCCGAGCAGTACGTCCCTCAGACTCACGACAGCGGATTTCATTTGCGTCGGCACTGCAGCCGCCTGTACCAGCGTCGGTTCGAGGCAGCCGCAGGACCGCCGCACGACCATGGTGGTCGGTAAGCGCACGCGGTCCGGTACTGATCGTCCTTCCAGCATATCCAGCAACATCTCGGCCGCGCGTCGTCCTCGCTGGTATCTCCGCAGCCGGATGGTCGTCAGCGGAGGAGATGAGGCCTGGCTGATCTGATAATCGCCGATACCGACCACCGCGACATCCTCGGGGACCCGCAGGCCGCGTGCCTGCAACGCGCGAACAGCCCCGAAGGCATGATCATCGGAGGAGCCCAGGATGGCGTCGAAGCGGGCCTGGTGTTCGTCGAGCAGCAGATGAACTGCTCTCTCCCCACTGCGGGCGGACCAGTCGCTGGGAGGCGAGATGAGCTTTGGGTCAAGATCAAGGCCGCATTCCAGCATCGCTTCTCTGAAGGCCCGGTGCCGAGCTTCCGCAGATGGATGTTCTTCCACCCCTCGGATGAACGCCAGGTGACGAAGACCGTGCACTACGCTCAGGTGTTGCACCGCGTTGCGGATGCCCTGGTAGTCATCCACGGTCACGCTGGGAATGCCCTCAAGCTCCATGCCCACACTGACGATGGGCAAGGGGCGGTATTTTTCACAGAAACGCTGAACCTCTTCGCGGCCGACATAGTTGGACAGCGAGCTGGTCTTGACGATCAAGCCATCCACATGCTCTCGATCCACCAGGTCATAAACGACATTGGCATGTGTCTTGAACGGCCTCGTATCCCGCAGACGTCCACCCACAAACGCGATCAGATTGGCCCCGCGCGCATCAGCGACATCGAGGGCGCTGCGATACAGGGTATCATCGCCCGTGGCGATGATCAACCCGATGGTCGGACGCGTATTGGGATCAAGAACGTTCGGATCAGCAACTACCGGCGTCTGCCTGACGGTTGGAGATGCCATACTTCGGGGCGCAGCGGGAGGCCGAGGACGTTCCGGGCTAGCGGATATCTGATCAGGCATATCGATCTCCTCTGATCGACGACGGGCATGGAATGGTGGCGGGTGTCAGTATAGGTTATTTTGCGCGTGTGTCAAGCCGACACAGGTGATGCTGTCGTGTCGACTCCCCTCCTGGGGCGCAGTCGCAGACCGGCCCCAGCGGGTAAGGTGCGTTGCGCGTGCAAGGTGATTAAGAAGACAGCCGAATGTGTGGTAGAATAGCCGTGTGGTGTGGAAGTCCGACGCAACATCTGAAGTCCGATTACCTGTCAGGTCGCTGCCGCCATGATCACCGTCGCCATCGTAGACGATCATCCCGTTGTCCGCGCCGGTTTGCGGACTATCCTGGCCGCCGCGGCCGAGATCGAAGTGGTGGCCGAGGGGGCCAGCGGCGCGGACGCGCTGCGCCTGGTCGCGCAACACTCCCCCGATGTGCTGGTGTTGGATGTCAATCTGCCCGACCTCAGCGGTTTCGAGGTCACCAGGCGCCTGGCTGCGCAGCCCCTCTCTACTGCCATCCTGATCCTGACTGTCTACGATGATCGGGGCACGGTGCTTGGGCTGCTGGACGCCGGCGCGTCCGGGTACGTGCTGAAAGAGGACGCGCTGGAAACGCTGGTGGCTGCGGTGCGGGCCGCGGCGCGGGGGGAGTGCTGGCTGAGCCCGGCCGTCGCCGGCCAGGTCGTGCGTCGCGCGATCAGCGAGCCGCTGCCTGCCCACGCGCCGCTCGATCTTCCCCTCACACCGCGTGAACGCGAAGTGCTTTGTCTGTTGGCCCAGGGCCTGGACAACGCGGCCATCGCCCGCGAATTGACGGTGACCACCCGCACGGTGCAGAACCACGTCAGCAACGTCTACGGCAAGCTGGGCGTGGCCTCTCGCACCGAGGCGATGTTGCTGGCCATCCGGGCCGGGCTGGTGGAGGTGGGCCGGGAGGATGCTGCGTAGGGGATGCCGAAAAGCTGAGAGGATACGCAGACGAAAGAGGTCGAGATGAGCCAGGCGATCGGTTGGCGGGAACCGCTGCTGCGTGCCCTGTTCAGCGCGTTGGCGCTGATCGTCCCGGCGTTGGTCGCATACGATGTCTACTTCCAGTTGCGCGCGCCGGGGCTGGATTTCACACTGAACATTCACACCGGCCGCGTGCTGGAGGTGCCGCAGGATAGCGTGGGGAACTACGCCGGCCTGCTGCCCGGCGACGTCATTCAAACCGTCAATGGCCAGCCATACGTCAGTTGGCGCGATCTCGCGGTCGGCAATCAGATGGCAGAGGTCGAGCGCGGCGGCCAACTGCTCACCCTGGAGCTGCCCGTGCTGCCGGCGGCCAAGGTCAATCTGCCGTCCCTGCTCAGCGCCGCGATTGCGGCGTTGATCTTCTGGGGCGCCGGCGTGTTGTTGCTGACGCGGCGCTTTCGCCAGTGGGAGGTCCGCCTGGCGTTCCTGCTGGCGCAGACCATCGCCGTCAGCGTGCTCTTTCCCCTGGCCCACCCGCCCCCCGCGCTGGTTCCGGTCTGGGGCATCCGTCTGAGCAACACCGCGCTCTACCTGGCGCCACCCCTCCTGTTGCACTTCTACCTCACCTACCCC